>DATFFY010000048.1:0-6740 GCA_035249805.1 Acidimicrobiales bacterium
TCGCCCGCCGCGAGGATCGCCTGGCCGAGGTGCTCGAGCGCTGCCAGGCCCACGCGCCGGCCTCGCGCCGGTGGGTCCTCGACCTCGCCGACACCGACGCCGCCGAGGCGCTGGCCCTCGAGGCCTGGGACGCGTTCGGCCACCTCGACGTCCTCGTGAGCAACGCGGGCACCCCCAAGCGGCGGGCCGTCACGGACCTGACCCTGGAGGAGGTCCGCCTCACGATGGCGGTGAACTTCGAGACGCCGGTGCGGATGGGCCAGGCCCTGCTCCCCCGCATGCTCGAGCGGGGCTCGGGCTCGATCGTCAACGTGTCGAGCTTCGGGGGCCGGGCCGGCATCCTCCACGAGGCCGCCTACTGCGCGTCGAAGTTCGCCCTCTGCGGGTGGAGCGAGTCGATGGCCCTCGACCTCTGGGGCACCGGCGTGGACGTGCGCCTGATCCTCCCGGGCGCCATCGACACCGAGATCTGGGACCGGCCCGACAACGACGAGGCGCCCTACCACGGCCCGTTCGAGCCGCCGGAGACCGTGGCGGAGGGGATCATCGCCGCGATCGAGGGCGAGGGGTTCGAGCACTACCTGCCCGACATGAAGGCGATCGCCGAGATGAAGACCTCGGACATCGACGGCTTCATGGCCGGGGTCATCGCGTTCAACGAGGCGGGAGGCTGACGGGCCGATGGACCCGGCCGGGCAGCACCTCATCGCCGTCGCGGCGGCGACGCCGGACAAGCCCGCGCTCGTCATGCACCCGAGCGGCGAGACGCGGACCTACGCCGAGCTCGACGCGGCGTCGGCCCGGCTGGCCCGCCTCCTCCGCGACCGCGGCCTGCGCCGCGGCGATCACCTCGCCGTCCTCCTCGACAACCAGCCCGAGTTCTTCGACGCGGTGTGGGCGGCCAACCGGATCGGCGTCTACGTCACGCCGATCAACCACCACCTCACCGCCGCCGAGGCCGGCTACATCGTCGCCGACTGCGAGGCATCGGCCCTCGTCGCCACCGCCCGGCTCGCCGACGTCGTCACCGCCATGGAGGGCGACCTCGGCAAGGTGACCACCCGCATCGCGGTGGACGGCGACCTCCCCGGCTTCGAGCGCTACGAGGACCTCGTCGCCGGCGTGGACGGGGGTCCCCTCGACGACGAGTCCGAGGGGTCCTGGATGCTCTACTCCTCCGGCACCACCGGCAAGCCCAAGGGCATCCTGCCGCCACTGCCCGAGGGCGACCTCGGCGCTCCGTCGATGATCACCTGGATGCTCACCGGGATGTTCGGCATGGGCCCGGACTCCGTGTACCTGAGCCCGGCCCCGCTCTACCACGCGTCCCCTGCGGGTTGGACCCACGGCGTGCAGCGCATCGGGGCCACGCCCGTCGTGATGGAGCGCTTCGACGCGGCCGACCTGCTCGCCGCCATCGAGCGCCACCGCGTCACCCACGTGCAGCTGGTGCCCACGATGATGATCCGGCTCCTCAAGCTCCCGGAGGAGGACCGCGCCCGCTTCGACCTGTCGAGCCTCGAGATGGTCATCCACGCGGCGGCGCCGTGCCCCGTCGACGTGAAGCAGCGGTTCATCGAGTGGATCGGCCCGATCGTGCACGAGTTCTACAGCGGCAGCGAGGGCGCCGGCCTCTGCTACATCGGCCCCGAGGAGTGGCTCGCCCACCCGGGCTCGGTCGGCCGGTCCATGACCGGCGCGATCCGCATCCTCGACGACGACGGCAACGAGCTCCCGCCCGGCGAGGAGGGCCAGGTCTGGTTCGAGACCAACCGCCACCTCGAGTACCACGGCGATCCGGAGAAGACGAAGGCCGCGTGGGACCGCGACAACGGCCGGGCCTGGCTCGGCGACGTCGGCCAGCTCGACGAGGACGGCTACCTGTACCTCACCGACCGCGCGTCGAACATGATCATCAGCGGCGGCGTGAACATCTACCCGCGCGAGATCGAGGACGTGCTCGTCGTGCACCCGGACGTCGACGACGTCGCCGTCCTCGGCACGCCCGACCCGGACATGGGCGAGCAGGTGACCGCGTTCGTGCTCCGCACCCCGGGCGCCGAGGTGACCGCCGACGAGCTCGTCGCGTGGTGCCGCGAGCGGCTGTCGCACTTCAAGTGCCCCAAGGAGGTGCGCTTCGTGGACTCCCTCCCGCGCCTCCCCACCGGCAAGCTCCTCAAGCGCTTGCTGTTGTAGGGAGGCTAGGCCTCGGCCAGCTCGCCGAGCTTGCGGCGGAGGTCCTGCTCGAACTCCTTCACCGCGGCACCCGCGTGCTCGTCGAGGAGCGCCTTGAAGTGGGTGAAGTCGGCGTCCCGCTCGGCGTCCCACTCGTCGGCGAAGCGACCGCTCTCGATCCCGTCGACGATCTCCCGCATCGGGCCGGCCACGTCGAGGTGCTCGAAGTGCGGCTTCCGGGACAGCTGGCCGTACTGGCTCACCGGGCTGTGGTGGGCCATCTGCGCGGCGTAGCCCTCGAGGCGCACGAGCCGGTAGCTGCGCTCCACCTCGCCCGACAGCACGAGCTCGGTGACGATCGCCTCGAGGGGGATGCCGTGCTCGAGCATGACCTGCACGAAGCTCGTCGAGACCCGGTTCAGCGCCGGGGCCAGCGCCTGCTCGACGCCCATGTCGAGCACGGCCTCCTGCATGGCGGTGAGCTCGATGCCGCCCTGCTTGAGGCCGCCGATCGCCTTCGCCAGCGCGAGCACGCGCGCCTGGGCCCGGCCGGTCGCGTCGTGGTGGACGCCGACGCCGGTGATGAAGCCGACGCCCTCCTCGTAGCAGCGCCGGACCTCGGGGCCGAGCATGCGGGGGGCGACGAGGCCGACGTCGCAGGCGGGGTCGAGGCGGCCGAAGGCGAGCGTGTAGCCGCTGGCCACGACCACGAGCGCGTCGGACTTGGGTGCGAGCGGCAGCAGCGGGATGGCGTCGTCGGGGACGAGGAGGCAGAGCACGTCGGCGTCGTTGGCCGCCTCGAGGTCCTGCGCGGCGAAGCCGTCGACCTCGGCCTGCTGCCGGGTCTCGTCGTTGCGGACGCACACGACGACGTCGAGGCCGGAGTCCCGCAGGTTGAGCGCCCACGAGCGCCCCTGGTTGCCGTAGCCGACGACGGCGATCCGCTGCTCGTGCAGCTCGATCAGGTCGGCGTCCGCGTCGTGGAAGATCGTCGTCATCGCCGCACTCCCCTACCTTGTCGACCGTGGCTGCGGGGAGGGTAGCGATCATCACCGGGGGCAGCAGCGGCATCGGCCTGCGCTGCGGCGAGCTCCTGGCCGAGGCCGGGTACGACGTCGTGCTCACCGCCCGCCGGCCCGGGCCGCTGGAGGAGGCGGCCGCAACGGTCGGTGCCCGCTGGGTGGCGGCCGACAGCGCCGACCCCGACGCCTTCGCCGCGGTCGTGGCCGAGGCCGGCCGCGTCGACCTGCTCGTCCACGCCGCCGGCGTGATGGCCGGCACCTTCGTGCGGAAGGAGTCGCTCGAGACGTTCGAGTCGGTGCTGCGGACCAACCTCACGTCGGCCTTCGTCGTCGCCCACGCGTCGTTGCCGGCCATGCCGGCCGGGGGGCGGATCGTGTTCCTGTCGTCCTCGTCGGCCCACGCCCCCCAGCCGGGCAAGGCCGCCTACACCGCCTCGAAGGCCGGGCTCAACGCCTTCGCCTTCGCGCTGGCCAAGGAGGTCGAGCGCGACGGGATCGCCGTCCACGTCGTGACCACGGGCCCCGTCGCCACCCCGATGCTCGACGAGGTCCACTTCCCGATGCGCACGCTCGGCGTCGACGAGGTGGCCCGCACGGTGCTCTGGCTCGACACGCTGCCCGGCAACGTGGTCCTGCCCGAGGTCGAGGTCTCCTCCGTGGACGGCGGACCCTTCGCGCCGGAGCCGTTCGTGCCGGACGCGGCCCGCGAGCTCGGCCGCACCGAGCTCCGCTGATGCTTGCTCCGGTCGTGGGCGCCTTCGGCGCTGAGCTCGCCTCCGCAAGTGCCTGCGCGCGGGTCGGCAACGCCGCCCGGCTCCGGCTACCTGAGCGCTCAGGTTCAGGCTAGGTTCTAACAGTGGCGTCAACCGACTTCGACCCGGAGGCCGTCCGCGCCAAGTACCTGGCCGAGCGGGACAAGCGGCTGATCCCGGGGCGCTCGGCGATCCGGGACCTGTCCCGCGACGAGCGCTTCGCCCGGTTCCGCGCCGATCCGTTCACCCCCGTCGCCCCGCGCGACGCGGTGGCCGAGGACGTCGACGTGGTGATCGTCGGCGGCGGCATCGCCGGGGTGGTGGCCGGTGCCCAGCTGCGCAAGGCCGGCATCGAGCGCATCCGCGTCCTCGACAAGGCCGGCGGGTTCGGCGGCACGTGGTACTGGAACCAGTACCCGGGGGTCATGTGCGACGTCGAGTCGTACATCTACCTCCCCATGCTCGAGGAGCTGGGCTACGTGCCGAAGCACCGCTACGCGTACGGCGACGAGATCCGGGAGCACCTCGAGGCGATCGCCGAGCGCTTCGACCTCGTCGACGGCGCCCTGTTCCACACCGGCGTCACCCGCGCCGAGTGGGACGACCAGGCCGCCCGCTGGCGGGTCACGACCGACCGCGGCGACGAGCTGACCTGCCGCTGGTACGTCCTGGCCGTCGGCATCCTCAACCTCCTCAAGCTGCCCGCCATCGAGGGCATGGAGGACTTCGCCGGCCACTCGTTCCACACGGCGCGGTGGGACTACGCGTACACCGGCGGCGGCCCGGGCCAGCCGCTGACGAACCTCGGCGACAAGGTGGTCGCGCTCATCGGCACCGGCGCCACCGGGATCCAGTGCCTGCCGCCGTTGGCGGCTGCGGCCAAGCACGTCTACGTGTTCCAGCGCACGCCGTCGGCCATCGGGGAGCGGGGCAACCGCCCGACCGAGCCCGACTTCGCGACGCGGTGCACGCCGGGCTGGCAGCGGGCCCGGTGGGACAACTTCCAGGGGCTGATGCTCGGCAAGCCGGTGGACGAGGACCTCGTAGACGACGGGTGGACGCACCACTACGCGCCGGTGCAGCACCCGCCCCGCCGCGAGGGCATGAGCCTCGACGAGTACCTCGCAGGCGGCGAGGAGGTCGACTTCGCGGTGATGGAGGAGCACCGCCGCCGCGTCGAGGAGCTCGTCCGCGACCCTGCCACCGCGGAGGCGCTGAAGCCCTACTACCGCTACCTGTGCAAGCGGCCCTGCTTCCACGACGAGTACCTCCTCGCCTTCAACGAGCCGAACGTGACCCTGGTCGACGCGCCGGCCGGCTTCGACCGCGTGACGAAGGCCGGCCCGGTCGTCGACGGGCACCAGTACGAGGTCGACTGCCTCGTCTACGGGACGGGCTTCGAGCCCGAGGTGACGCCCCTGCCCCGCCGAGCCGGCCACGAGATCGTGGGGCGGGGCGGCGTGACCCTGGCGGAGAAGTTCGCCGGCGGTCCGGCCACGCTGTTCGGGATGATGACCCGCGGCTTCCCCAACCTGTTCGTCATGCCCGCTCCCGCGCAGCAGGCCGTCGTCACCGTGAACTACACGCAGCTGGCCGTGCTCGGCGCCGAGTTCGTCGGCGGGGCGGTGGGCATCCTCCACCGCAAGGGCGTCGACGTGTTCGACGTGACCGCCGAGGCCGAGGAGGCCTGGACGCAGAAGATCGTGGACTCCTTCGTCGACGGCAGCCGGGTCATGGCCGCCTGCACCCCCTCCCGCATCAACAACGAGGGCCGGCCCGACCTGATGAACCCGCGCCAGGCCAACTACGGCCGGGGGTTCGGCGACTGGTTCGGGTACCGCGACCTCCTCGAGCAGTGGGTCGAGCGGGGCGACTGCGAGGGCCTGGAGCTCGACGTCCGGTGACCGGACGGGTCGTCGTCGTCACCGGCGGCGGAGGCGGGATCGGGGCGGCCATCGCCGAGGAGCTCGGCCGCCGCGGCGACCACGTGGTCACGGTCGACCCCCTCGTCACGCTCGACGGCGCCGAGCCGCTCCCGCCTCCCGAGGAGACCACGGCCGGCCGCATCGTCGCCGCCGGCGGCTCGGCGCAGGCCTCCTCCGTGTCCGTGACCGACGCCGACGGCCTCCGGTCCCTGCTCGCGGGCCTGGTGGCCGAGCACCGCCGGCTCGACGCGGTCGTCAACGTCGCCGGCATCAGCCGCCCCACGAGCTTCGCCACCGGCAGCGAGGAGGACTGGCGGGCGGTGCTCGAGGTCCACCTCGACGGGTACCGCAACGTCCTCGCCGCCGCGCTCCCGCTGATGGCGGCGGTCGGGCACGGCCGGATCCTCGGCGTGACGTCGGGGTCCGGCTGGCGGGCCGCCGACGCCGGCGCCTACGCCTGCGCCAAGCGGGCCGTCGCCGCCCTCACCTGGCAGCTCGGCCGCCAGGCCCCTCCCGGCGTCGTCGTCAACGCGATCTCGCCGATCGCGGTGACCCGGATGGTCACCGCCGCGCTGGGCCGCACGCCGACCGCGTCGTCGACGGGCGGGCTGTCGCTCGGCTCGATACCGCAGCCGGAGGACCTCGGGCCCCTCGGCGCCCACCTCGTCGGCGACGACGTCGGGTGGTGCAGCGGCCAGGTGCTCTTCGCCGGTGGGACGGAGGTGGCGGTGGTCGAGCCGCCGCGCCTGCTCGAGGTGGTGCGCACGGACACGGCCGCCTCGCTCCCCCACCTCCTCGAGGCCGTGGTCCCCGGCGCGCTGGCGGCGGCGGAGGCACAGCAGGCCAGCGCCGGGGGCGGCAACCCG
>DATFFY010000049.1:0-4384 GCA_035249805.1 Acidimicrobiales bacterium
GTCGACCGCGCGGTGCTCGTGGCGATCGCCCGTGAGGCGGCCGGGCTGGCGGGTCGCATCGCCGCGGCGGCCGAGGGCCCGCGCGCCCTCGATCCCGTCGTCGAGCAGCTGCGCCCGCAGGCGCTCGTCCTGCTCGACGCCCTCCTCGACATCCGCTGAGCACGCGAGTGAACAGGTCCGGTCGGCGGGCGGGCGAGTGGATGAGTCCGGGATACCGGACTCATCCACTCGGGCTAGCCGCCGCCGGACCTATTCACTCGCGAGGTCGCGGTAGCGGTCGGCGGCGGCGTGGACGGCCCTGCGGAGCGCGAGCTCGGGGTCGACGCCGGCGGTGCGGGCCTCGTCCACGAGGTCGAGGAGGCGGGCGGCCCAGGGGTCGTCGCCGTCGACGAGCGTGCGCCAGTCGACGCCCTGCGACACCGCCTTCTTCTGGACCTTCGCCGCGTAGGCGAGCGAGGGCAGGGTCGACGGGATCCCGTCCATGACGCTGCCCCGGCCCTTCTCCTCGACCTTGCGCCGCTCCCAGTCCACGGTGAGCTGCGCGAGGTCGGTCGTGCCCGCGGCCGGGTCGAAGACGTGCGGGTGGCGGGCGTGCAGCTTGTCGTGGATGCCGCGGGCGACGTCGGCCAGCGTGAACTGGCCTTCCTCCGCGGCCAGGACGGAGTGGAACACCACCTGGAACAGGAGGTCGCCGAGCTCCTCCTCGAGCGCCTCGAACCCGGCGCCCGTGGCGACGTCGACGTGCTCGATCGCGTCGAGCACCTCGTAGGTCTCCTCGAGCAGGTGACGGGTGAGGCTCTCGTGGGTCTGCTCGCGATCCCATGGGCACTCGGCGCGGAGCGTGCGCACCAGGTCGAGGAACCTGGCCACCTCCCCCGCCACCGGGTCGGCCAGGCGCGGGATCCACAGCGAGGTCAGGTGGTCGGGCTCGACGGCGCGGTCGAGGTCGTCCCAGGCCACCGTGCGGATCGACTCGTCCGGGAGGCCGAGGCGCTGGAGCACCACGACGTCGGGGCCGTCGTCGATGCTGAGCTTCACGTCGGAGAGCACGTGGTGCTGGTCGCATTGGGCGACGAGCATCGGGCCCACCTCTCCCGCCGCCTCGGCCGCGAAGCGTCGGCCGTCGACGAGGCGGGCGCCGGCGGCAACGGGGTCGATGCCGAGGCGGGCCCACGCGAGGTCGGCGAAGGACAGCGCCGGCAGCAGCTCCACGTCGAGGCCGTCGTCGGCCACCAGCAGCTCCACGGTGCGCTCGGCCACCACCGGCGACCCGGGCACGAGGTAGAGCACCTCGCCGTCGGCCTCGGCCGCGGCTCGCACCGTCGCCGCGATCTCCGCGTAGACGGCGTCGAACGACGGGGCGGCGTCGTACACGGCGTCGAAGTCGGCCGCGTCGGGCACGGCCTCGGCCGCGGGATGGCGGCGGGTGCGGAGGAGGCGCCGCGGGATGCGCTCGATCGCGGCGAGCGTGCCCACCGTCAGCAGGTCGGGTCCTGCGGGGCCGAGACCGCCGACCACGACGCGCGGGGTCACGAGGCCTCGCTACGTCTCGGTCTGGAGCCCCGGCTGGGTCGGGCCCTCGGGACCGACGACCGACTGCTGCTCGGGGTCCCAGCGGCCGTAGCGCGGGCTGACCTCGATCTCGGCGTCCAGGTAGGCCTCGTTCCGCCACTCGGCGTACCCGTCCTGGCCCAGCTCGGTCTCGACGGCGATCTGCCGGCCGACGTCGTCGATGTACTCGACGGCGTAGTCGTCGGAGAACCCGGACAGCGCCTGCTCCGCGGTGGAGAGGTCGCCCTGGAACAGGACGAGCAGGCCCTGCTGCCGCACCTCGTCGCTGAGCTCGAGCCCGAGCTCCTCGAACTTCGCCGCGTGCAGCTCCAGGTCGATGCGCTGCTGGAGGATGACGTCGACGAGCCGCATCGGGTAGGTGCCCGGGTTGAGGCCCTCCAGCTGGGTCTGGTCGAAGGCCTGCTCGTTGTTGGCCCACTCGTCGACCTCGTCGAGCAGGTCGGCGTCGCTGATGGCGAGGTCGCCGATGCGCACCGCCGGGGACACCTCGGACGCGCACCCGGCGCTGCCGACGAGGGCGAGCACGGGCACGGCGAGCAGGGCGAGCAGGCGTCTCGGCACGGCCGCAAAGACTAGGCGTCGGGGGGATCCAGCTCGCGCAGCAGGTCCACCAGCGCGTCGGCGGGGTGCAGGTTGGCGGCCACGGGGACGATGAGCAGCTGGTCGGCCTCCTTGTAGACGGCCTTCGGGTGCAGCCGCTGCAGCCGGATCTGCTGGCTCGTCTTCAGGGGCAGCGGGGACAGGCGGGCGGTCGCGGGCTGCTGGCCGAAGCCCGACGGCTTCACGACCGTGACCTCCCGCAGACCGGTCCGGGCGGCCTCGGCGCGAAGGCGGCCGACCGCCAGCAGGTCCTGCCCCGGCGGCGGGATCGGGCCGTAGCGGTCCTCCCACTCGGCCCGGATGTCGTCGACCTCGGCGTCGGTGGTGACCGCGGCCAGCCGGCGGTACGCCTCGAGCCGGAGCTCCTCCTTGGTGACGTACTCGCGCGGCAGGTGGGCGTTCAGCGGCAGGTCGAGCTTGATCTCGGCGGGCTCGCGCACCGGCTCGCCCTTGAGCTCGGCCACCGCCTCGCTGACCATCTGGCAGTACAGGTCGTAGCCGACCGCCGCGATGTGGCCCGACTGGCCCGTGCCGAGGAGGTTGCCGGCGCCGCGGATCTCGAGGTCCCGCATCGCGATCCTGAAACCCGAGCCGAGCTCGGTGGCCTCGCCGATCGTGCGCAGCCGCTCGTAGGCCTCCTCGGTGAGCACGCGGTCGGGCGGCACGAACAGGTACGCGTACGCCCGCTGGCCCGAGCGGCCGACGCGACCGCGCAGCTGGTGCAGCTGACCGAGCCCGAGGAGGTCGGCGCGGTCGACGACGAGCGTGTTCACGGTCGGCATGTCGATGCCCGACTCGATGATGGTGGTGCAGACGAGGACGTCGTAGTCGCCGTCCCAGAACGCGAGGACGATCTGCTCGAGCGTCCCCTCGTCCATCTGACCGTGGGCGACGGCGACGCGCGCCTCCGGCACGAGGTCGCGCACGTGGTTGGCCGTGTCCTCGATGTCCTGCACGCGGTTGTGCACGTAGAAGACCTGGCCCTCGCGCAGCAGCTCGCGCCGGATCGCCTCGGCCACGGCGCGGTCGTCGTACTCGCCGACGTAGGTGAGGATCGGCATGCGGTCCGCGGGCGGCGTGTTCAGCAGCGTCAGGTCGCGGATGCCGGTGAGGCTCATCTCGAGCGTGCGCGGGATCGGCGTGGCGGTGAGCGTCAGCACGTCGACGCCGGCGCGCAGCTGCTTGATCTGCTCCTTGTGGGTGACGCCGAACCGCTGCTCCTCGTCGACGACGAGCAGGCCGAGGTCCTTGAACGAGATGTCCTCGGACAGGAGGCGGTGGGTGCCGATCACGATGTCGACGGCGCCCTCGCGGATCCCCGCGGCCACCCTCCGGGCCTGCGCGGGCGTGAGGAAGCGGGACAGCACCTCGACGCGGACGGGGTAGCCGGCGAACCGGTCGGAGAAGGTCTGGTGGTGCTGCTGGGCGAGCAGGGTCGTGGGCACGAGCACGGCGACCTGCTTGCCGTCCTGCACCGCCTTGAACGCGGCCCGGATGGCGACCTCGGTCTTGCCGAAGCCGACGTCGCCGCACACGAGCCGGTCCATCGGGTGGTCCGACTCCATGTCGACCTTCACGTCCTGGATGGCCGTGAGCTGGTCGGGCGTCTCCTGGTACGGGAACGAGTCCTCGAGCTCGTGCTGCCACGGCGAGTCCTGGGCGAACGCGTGCCCGGGCGTGCGCAGCCGGGTCTGGTAGAGGACGACGAGCTCCTGCGCGATCTCGGTGACCGCCGAGCGCACGCGGGCCTTGGCCTTCTGCCAGCCGTCGCCGCCGAGGCGGTGCAGCGCCGGCGTCTCGCCGCCGGTGTAGTGCCGGACCGCGTCGATCTGGTCCGACGGCACGTACAGCCGGTCGTCGCCCTTGTACTCGAGCAGCAGGTAGTCGCGCTCGACCCCGCCGATGGCCCGCTTCACCATGCCGCCGTAGCGGGCGACGCCGTGCTGGTGGTGGACGACGTAGTCGCCGACCTTGAGGTCGTCGAAGAAGCCCTCGGTGTCCCGACGACGCGGCCGGGCCCGCCGGTGCGCACGGCGCCTGCCGGTGAGGTCGGACTCGGCCAGGATGGCCAGCTTCACCGCGTCCGCCCGCAGCACCGTCCCCCGCTCCAGCGGTGCCACCACCACCTCGGCCGACACGCCCTCCAACGCCAGCCGATCCCGCAACCGCTCCGCCGACCCGTCGCCGTCGGCACCGACCACGACCCGGTACC
>DATFFY010000050.1:0-2061 GCA_035249805.1 Acidimicrobiales bacterium
GAGGCCGATCCCGGAGTTCGCCCCGGTCACCACCGCCGTCCGGCCCGCTGCCACGGGCGGCATCGTACGAGGCTGAGTACGTTGCGGCCGTGGCCGCGAGGAAGCTGACCTGGAAGGACGTCGTGCGGATCGCCTCGAAGCTCCCGGAGACCGAGGAGTCCACATGGTTCCGCGCCCCGTCGATGAAGGTCGCGGGCAAGGGCTTCCTCCGCCTGCGGGCCGAGGCCGAGGGCGGCCTGGTCTGCATGTGCGACCTGGACGAGAAGGAGGCGTACCTCGCCAGCGGCGACCCCGCCTTCTTCACGACGCCCCACTACGACGGGTACGGGGCGATCCTCGTCGACCTCGCGAAGGTCGACCGCCAGCAGCTCGAGGAGATGATCGAGGAGTCGTGGCGCCAGAAGGCCCCCGCCCGGCTGCGCAAGGCCTTCGACGCCCGTTGATGGGCTGGTGGTCGGGACCGGCGTCGATCCGGTGACCTTCCGCTTTTCAGGCGGACGCTCTGCCAACTGAGCTACCCGACCGAGATCTCACGATCTTGGTGGCGGTCCCGACGGGATTTGAACCCGCGACCTCCGGCTTGACAGGCCGGCGTGCACTCCAAACTGCACCACGGGACCAGGACCTTGATCTGCTGCACCCCCAACGGGATTCGAACCCGTGCTGCCGGCGTGAAAGGCCGGTGTCCTAGGCCGCTAGACGATGGGGGCTTCGGGACCGCACGACGGCTGCCCGGGCTTGCACCCCGTTGAGGGTAGGGGGTGCACCCTAGGGCTGCGCCCCGTCGTCGGACAAGCCGTCGGCGGGGTCGTCCGCGGGTCCGTCGGCCAGCCCGTCGGACAGCGCCTGGATGATCCCGTCGAGCATCTCGGTGAGCCAGGCGTACACCGCGTAGGCCGGCGCGTCGGGGTCGTCGGGGTCGGGCAGGCGCTGTTCCTCGGACACGTCCAGCCGCGTGCCGAGCACGAGTCGGAGGTCGTTCACGGTCGCCGACCACGCGCTCAGCCCCGCGAGGTCGAGCTCGGTGTCGTGCAGCGTCTCGGTCGTGGCGCGCAGCGCGGCGAGCCGCCGTTCGAGGAGCTCGTCGCGGGCGAGGACCTGGTACGCCTGGTCGAGGTCCGGGTCCTCGTTGTAGGCGGTCGGGAACAGGCGCCGGACGGTCGGGTCGTCCGTCGTCGCCTCCAGCAGCGTGCGGAGCTGTTCGACGAGCTCGCCCAGCAGCGCGCGCTCCTGGTCGCCGAGCGACACGGCGTACCGGTGGCGTCCGACGTGCTCGACCCAGGCGTTGCGGCGACGCCGGAACATCACTCGTCGTGCTGCATCGTCGCCCACAGCCCGTGCTCGTGGAGGCGGAAGACGTGCAGCTCGCACTCGGTGCGGTCGCCACCCGCGACGACGGCCCGCCCCTCGTTGTGGACCTGGAGCATGAGGACCTCGGCCTTGGCCTTCGGGTAGCCGAAGAGCTTCTGGAGCACGAAGGTCACGTAGGACATGAGGTTGATCGGGTCGTTCCACACGATCACGACCCAGGGCGCGTCCTTCCCGGTCTCGACGTCCGAGGTCGGCTCGTGGACCTCGGCCGGAGCGGGGACCGGACCGCCCATCACGCCACCTCGGCGACGTCGAGGGGGTCGTCCACCTCACCGGCGCCCGCCTCGTGGAGACCGAGGTGGAACCGGAGCACGGCGACCCACACGAGCACCGACCCCAGGACGTGGAGGCCGACCAGGCCTTCGGGCACGTCGGTGAAGTACTGCAGGTAGCCGATGCCGCCTTGTACCCCGATCGCGGCGAGCAGCACCCGGCCCCGGCCGACGGCGCGGGGGTCCACGTCGCCGTGCTCGGCCCGCGCCAGCACCACGAGGGTGGCGAACAGCAGGAGCCACACCGCGCCGCTGTGGAGGGGGACGACCGTGCGCACCGCGAAGGGCAGGCGGTCGGCGGCCTCGTCGCCGCCGTGGGGGCCGCTCCCGGTGACGAGCGTCCCCGTCACGAGCACGACGGCGGTGAGGGCGACGAGCAGCTGGCTGGCCCGGAGCACGGTCGGGGTCCCGGCCGGCC
>DATFFY010000051.1:0-5446 GCA_035249805.1 Acidimicrobiales bacterium
GTGTACGCCGTCCTTTCCGACGGCACCACCCGCCACGTCGATGCCTTCCACTGGGGGCTCGTCCCCCGATGGGCGAAGGACCCCAAGATCGGGTCGAAGATGATCAACGCCCGGGCCGAGACCCTCGCCACCAAGAACGCCTACAAGTCGGCGTTCCAGAAGCGGCGCTGCATCATCCCGGCCGACGGCTTCTACGAGTGGCAGAAGCGGGAGGGGCAGAGGACCAAGCAGCCGTTCTTCATCTCCCGGCCCGACGGCGAGCCCTATGCCTTCGCGGGCCTCTGGGAGGTCTGGAAGGGGGAGGACGGGGAGCCCCTGCGGTCCTGCACGATCATCACGACCACGCCGAACGAGGTCATGGCCACGATCCACGACCGGATGCCCGTCATCCTCCCGCCGGAGGCCTGGGACACCTGGCTCGACCGGGAGGTCCAGGACCTCGAGCTGCTGGGCAAGCTGCTCGTCCCCGCGCCGCCGGCCATCGTCACCCTCCGGCCGATCTCCACGCAGGTGAACAACGTGCGCAACGACGGCCCGGAGCTGACCGACGAAGCGGCGCCGCTCCCGCCCGACCCGAAGGGCTGAGCCGCGTCAGTCGGGCACGTGGGCGCCGTGACCGTGCGCCCGCAGGGTGGCGCGGATCAGCTCTCTCTGGCGATCCATCTCGTCGGGGTCCGGGTCCATGTCCTGGCTGGCGAAGGTCATCTGCGACAGGTCGGTGTAGGGCACTACGTGGACGTGGGCGTGGGGCACCTCCACGCCCTGGACGATCACCCCCACCTTCGTGGGTTGGAAGGCCTCGTCGAGGGCACGGCCGATCACCTTGGCCACCGTCCACACGTGGGCGTTGAGGTCGTCGTCCAGGTCGATCCAGTGGTCGACCGGCTCGATCGGCACGACGAGCGTGTGCCCCGGGCAGAGCGGTGCGATGGGGAGGAAGGCCACGGCCCGCTCGTCCCGCCACACGAAGCGGGCCGGCAGCTCGCCCTCGATGATCCTGGTGAAGAGGGTGGTCATGCAGGCTGCACTGTAGGTTTCGCGCGTGGACCTGCAGGGCGCCGACCTCGAGCTGACCGACGAGCCGGGCGCCGATCGGATCCTGACGATCCCGAACGTCATCACGTTCGTCCGCCTGGGCCTGCTCCCGGTGTTCGTCTGGCTGCTCTTCGGCGAGGACGACCGGGCCGCGGCGGCCTACCTGCTCGCCTTCATCGGGACGACGGACTTCTTCGACGGCTACATCGCCCGGCACTTCAACCAGGTGTCGAACCTCGGCAAGGTCCTCGACCCGGTCGCCGACCGCCTCCTCTTCCTCGTGGGCGGCGGGTGCGTGCTGATCGACGGGTCGATCCCGACGTGGTTCGCGGTGGCCGTGCTCGCCCGCGAGGTGCTGGTCGCAGCGGCCACCCTCGGGCTCGCCGCGCTCGGAGCCCGACGGATCGACGTGACGTGGTTCGGGAAGGCAGGGGCGTTCGCGCTCATGATGTCGATCCCCTTCTTCCTCGGCTCCCACGGTGACATCGGATGGGAGGACACGGCCGAGGTCGGTGCGTGGGTCACCGGCATCCCCGGCCTCGTGCTCGCTTGGTACTCCCTGCTGCTCTACATCCCGATGGGGCTGAGGGCCCTGCGCGAGGGACGGGCCGATCGTGGGGCGGAGGGGGTGCCGGCATGAAGGCCGTGATCATGGCCGGTGGCGAGGGGACGCGGCTCCGGCCGCTCACGTCGAACGCGCCGAAGCCGATGATGTCCCTGGTCAACCAGCCGATGATGGAGCACATCGTCCGGCTGCTCCGGAAGCACGGCTTCGACGACATCGTGGTCACGGTGGCCTACCTGGCCAACCACATCCGGGCGTACTTCGGGGACGGGTCCGAGTACGGCGTGCGGATGGTCTACGCCACCGAGGAGACCCCGCTGGGCACGGCCGGGTCCGTCCGCAACGCCATGGACGAGCTCGACGAGCGCTTCCTGGTCATCTCGGGCGACGTGCTCACCGACGTCGACCTCGGCGCGATCGTCCAGGCCCACGAGGACAGCAAGGCCCTGGCCACGATCGGCCTCGTCCGGGTCGAGAACCCCCTCGAGTTCGGGATCGTGATCACGCGGGACGACGGGTCGATCGAGCGGTTCCTCGAGAAGCCGTCGTGGGGCCAGGTCTTCAGCGACACGATCAACTCGGGGATCTTCGTGCTCGAGCCGGAGATCTTCGACCACATCGCGCCGGACGAGGCGGTCGACTTCTCCTCCGAGGTGTTCCCCTCGCTGCTCGACCAGGGGCTGCCGCTGTTCGGGGCGGTGGCCGACGGGTACTGGGAGGACGTCGGGACCCTGGAGGCGTACCTCCGCGCCCACAAGGACATCCTCGACGGTCGGGTGCAGCTCGACGTGCCCGGCTTCGACGTCGGCGAGGGCGTGCACGTGGGGGAGGGGGCCGAGATCCACCCCGAGGCCGACGTCGTCGGGCCGGCGGTGATCGGCGAGAACTGTCGCATCGAGGCGGGCGTGCGCCTCGGCCCGTACACGGTGCTCGGCACCAACGTGCGCGTGCGCGCCGGAGCCGACCTCGAACGGGTGGTCGTGAACGACAACTCGTACCTCGGCGAGAACGTGCGTCTGCGGGGCGCCCTCGTCGGACGGTCCTGCGACCTGCGGAGTGGCGTGCGCCTCGACGAGGGCGCGGTGCTCGGCGACGAGTGCTTCGTGGGGGAGCACGCCCAGCTGGCGGCCGGCGTGAAGGTGTACCCCTTCAAGACGGTCGAGGCCGGGGCCATCGTCAACTCCTCGATCGTGTGGGAGTCCCGCGGCTCGCGGTCGCTGTTCGGGCGCGACGGGGTGGCCGGCCTGGCCAACGTCGACGTCACCCCGGAGGTGGCCACCCGGCTGGCGATGGCCTACGGCACCACCTTGAAGAAGGACACCACGGTGGTGACGTCCCGGGACTCGAGCCGGTCAGCCCGCATGCTCAAGCGGGCGATGATGGCCGGCCTCAACGCCGCCGGGGTCAACGTCCTCGACCTGGAGATCGCCTCCGTCCCGGTCACCCGGTTCGCCATCCGCCGGCCCGAGGCGGCCGGTGGCCTCACGATCCGGCTCGTGGAGGGCGACCCCCAGTCCTGCGTCATCCGGTTCTTCGACACCAACGGCATGGACCTCACCGAGGACGGCCAGCGGAAGGTCGAGCGGCTCCTGGTCCGGGAGGACTTCCGCCGGGTGTTCCCGGCCGAGATCGGGGACATCGGCTTCCCGCCCCGGGCCCTGGAGCACTACACCGCGGCCCTCGAGGCCACCGTGGACATCGAGGCCATCCGGGCGGCCCGGTTCAAGGTGGTCGTGGACTACTCGTTCGGCTCCACGTCGTTCGTGATGCCGAACGTCCTGGCCAAGCTCGGGGCCGACGTCCTCGGGGTCAACCCGTACGCCTCGACCAGCCGGACCCTGGACTTCGACAAGGAGGCCCACGCCCAGGAGGTGGCGACCCTGGTCAAGGCCTCCAAGGCCGACGTGGGCGCGGTGATCGATCCGGACGGGGAGCACCTCACGCTCATCGACGACGCGGGCCACGTGCTGGGCGACGACCGGGCGCTGCTCGCGCTGCTGCGGCTCGTCGGCAGCCACCTGCTGGGGGACACGGTCGCGCTGCCCGTCACGGTCACCGCGCACGCGGAGGCGATCGCGGCGGAGCACGGTGTGCGCGTGCGGCGCACGAAGCTCGCGACGTCCGCGCTCATGGACGCGGCGTCCGAACCGGGGGTCGGCTTCGCGGCGAGCACCGACGGCGGCTACATCCTCCCCGGCTTCCTCCCCGCGTTCGACGCGGCCGCGACGCTCGTCAAGACGCTCGAGCTCCTGGCCCGCTCCGAGCTGCGGCTGTCGACGGTCGTGGACGACCTGCCCCGGCCGCGCATCGCGCGCGAGACGGTCGTGACGCCGTGGGAGCAGAAGGGCATGGTCATGCGCTCGCTCGTCGAGATGAGCAAGGACCGCGACGTGCAGCTGATCGACGGCGTGCGCGTGCGCCACGACGACGGCTGGGCGCTGGCGCTGCCCGACCCGGAGGAACCGGTCACGCACGTGTGGGCCGAGGCGGCCACCGACGCGGAGGCGACGGCGCTGGCCAAGGAGTACACCCGCCGGATCCGCCAGCTCCTCCGATAGGGCCCCGGCCACCCTCAACCCTCGACCAGGCGTCGAGGGTTCGGGCGTTCCACTACTCTGCCGCCCATGCAGATCCCGGAGGACCTCCGCTACTCGTCTGACCACGAGTGGGTGAAGGTCGAGGACGGCAAGGCGCGCATCGGGATCACCGACTACGCCCAGGACGCCCTCGGGGACGTCGTGTTCGTCGACCTCCCGGAGGTCGGCGCCAGCGCAGCCGCCGGCGCCTCGATCAGCGAGGTGGAGTCCACGAAGTCGGTGTCGGACATCTACGCACCGGTCACCGGCACGATCTCCGACGTGAACGCCGAGCTCGCCGACGCGCCGGAGCGACTGAACGAGGACCCCTACGGAGAGGGGTGGATCTGTGTGATCGACCTGCAGGACCCGGCCGAGCTCGACGGTCTCCTGGATGCGGCGGCATATCGAGCGCTCGTGGAGGGATAGGGCCGGATGGCCGTCGTCACCTGCCCGCACTGCGGGCACCAGAACCCGTTGGGCTCGAACTTCTGCTCGTCGTGCGGCGCCGACCTCGACCTGCCGTCCGAGCACGGCACCACCGCGTCCGTGCTGGTGCCGATCGACACGCCCGCGGAGGAGATCGAGATCGAGCTCGACGAGCTCCCGCGGGGGGTGGGGATGCTCGTCGTGACGCGGGGCCCGAACTCGGGGTCGCGCTACGCGCTGGACGAGCCGGTCGTGTCCGCAGGGCGTCACCCGGACAGCACGATCTTCCTCGACGACATCACGGTGTCACGACGGCACGCCGAGATCCGCCAGGTGGCCGGGGGCTACCAGGTGCGGGACGTCGGCTCGTTGAACGGCACCTACCTCAACCGCGAGCGGGTCGAGGAGAGCTCCCTCCGCGACGGGGACGAGCTGCAGATCGGCACGTTCAAGCTGCTCTTCCTGGCTGGAAGGTCGTGAGCGGGGCCATGGCGGATCGTTCCCACCTGTCGATCGGCGAGGTCCTGAGCCTGCTCCAGGACGACTTCCCCGACGTCACCATCTCCAAGATCCGGTTCCTCGAGAGCCAGGGGCTCCTCGACCCGGAGCGGACCCCGTCGGGGTACCGGAAGTTCTACGAGCCCGACATCGAGCGGCTCCGGTGGATCCTGCGCCACCAGCGGGACCACTTCCTGCCCCTCAAGGTCATCAAGGACCGCCTCGAGGCCGCCTCGGCCAAGGGCCTGGCCGTGCCGCCCGACGAGCCCCCGCCCGAGCCCCGGGAGCCCACGCCCTCGCTGTTCGAGCCCGCGGCCCCAGGGGCCCCGACGGCTGCCCCAGC
>DATFFY010000052.1:0-15137 GCA_035249805.1 Acidimicrobiales bacterium
CGTCCGCGCCCGGCGAGGTCGCGGGCCTCCTCCGCTCGTCGGCCAGGGCGGCCGAGGCGGCCTCGGCCACACCGCCGTCGTCGACGACGTCGAGCAGGACGACCGTGATGTTGTCGCGCCCGCCGCCCTCGTTGGCCCGGCGCACCAGCTCGGCGGCGGCCTCCTGCGGGTCGGCCAGCCGCCGGAGCACCGACGTGATCTGGTCGTCGGTGACCTCGTTGAAGAGCCCGTCCGAGCAGAGGACCACCCGGTCGCCGGCCACCGCGTCGACGGGCCAGAAGTCGATCTCGACCTGGTCGTACACGCCGAGCACGCGCGTGACGATGTTGCGCTGCGGGTGGACCTCGGCCTCCTCCTCGCTGATCCGGCCCTCGCGCAGCAGGTCCGCCACCATGCTGTGGTCCTCGGTCAGCTGCGTGAGGTCACCGTCGCGGAACAGGTAGGCCCGGCTGTCCCCGACGTTGGCGACGAGGAGCTGGTCAACGCCGTCCGGCTGTTCGCCGTCGAGCACGACGGCGGCCACGACCGTCGTGCCCATGCCGGCCAGGTTCGGGTCGGCCGACCCGGCCTCGTAGATCCGGTCGTTGGCCTCGGCGATGGCGTCGGCCAGCGCGTCGGCGGCCTGGTCGACGTAGGCCGACCGCAGCCCCTCGATCGCCAGCTGTGACGCGACCTCGCCGCCCTGGTGCCCGCCCATGCCGTCGGCCACGGCGTAGAGGCCCAGGTCCTCGAGCACGAGGTAGGCGTCCTGGTTGATCGTCCGGACTCGGCCGGTGTCGGTGAGGGCGCCGACGCGCACGCGCAGGGTCATGGCCCGAGCTCCAGCACCGTGTTGCCGATCTGGAGCTTGTCACCGCGCTGGAACACCATCGGCCCGGTCACCTTGCGCCGGTTGAGGTAGGTGCCGTTGGTGGACCCGAGGTCCTCCACGTACGTGGTGCCGTCGCGTTGGAAGACGCGCGCGTGCAGCTGCGACGCGTAGGTGTCGTCGAGCGTCACCTGGCAGCCGGCGGCCCGGCCGAGGGTGATCTCCTCCGCCAGCGGGAAGGTGCGCCCCTTGAGCTCGGGGGGCAGCAGGATCCGGAGCACGGTCTGCCCGTTGCCCCGTCGAGCGGTGACCCGCCGGGTCTGCTTGCCCTGCTTCCTGACCGGCGCCTCGACGGCGCGGGGCGGGCTGACCTCCGCCCACACCGCCCGCAGCACGCGCAGGAAGAACAGGTAGAGCAGCAGGAGCAGGAAGATCTTGAGCAGGTTGAGGAGCTGGTCGGGCACGGTGGGGACCTCGGGGTCAGGACGCCTCGAAGCGCATGCGGGTGTTCCCGAACGTGATCTCGTCGCCGTCCTCGAGCACCTGCGTGTCCACCCGTACCCCGTTCACCCGGGTCCCGTTCGTCGATCCGAGGTCCACGACCGCGAACCGGTCGCCCTGGGGCCGGATCTCGGCGTGGTTCCGGCTGACGTTGGGATCGGCCAGGACCAGGTTGGAGTCGGGGTGGCGCCCGACCGTGATGACGGTCTCGGTGAGGGTGAACCGGTCGCCGGAGGGGAGCACGATCGACCCGGCGCCCGCCCCGCCGGCCCCCTCGACCATCCGTCCGACGATCTGGTAGGCGCCGGTGTGGAGGCCGTCGTCGCCCTCGAACTGGACCTCGACCGGGCCCATGAAGGCGTAGCCCTCGTCCCGGGCGTGCTCCCGGGCCGCCTCGCTGAGCTCCCGGGCCAGGCTGTCCTGCACCCCCTCGAACTGCTCGAGGTCGCTGGCCGACAGGGCCACGGTGAAGCTGTTGGGCACGACCGTGTCGCCCCGGACGCCGACGGAGCGGTTGTCGTCCATCTCCCGGATCAGCCGGCGCCCGAGCTCGACGGGCCGCAGCCCGCTCTTGAAGGCCCGCGCGAACGCGCCCTCCACCATGCGCTCCAGCCGTCGTTCGAAGCCCCGGATGCCCATCGGCGGGTGAGGCTACCGGCACCCACCCACCCCCGTTCTCGCGACGCCTCCGACACAGTTCCGTACGCCCTCCGTCGCGAGTTCGGTTGGGGGGTGTCGGCTGGGGAACGATCCGGGGCCCGCGGTACGCTCGTCCCTCCACTCGGGCGAGTGGCGGAATTGGCAGACGCGCTGGCTTCAGGTGCCAGTGTCCGAAAGGACGTGGGGGTTCAAGTCCCCCCTCGCCCACCACGAGGCCTTCACGAACGCGCACGCCAGGTGGCTGGTGGGCACAGATCAGCGGGGATTCGTGGCAGTCACCAGCCACGTGGCCGAGTCGGTCACGACGCCGGAGTCGGTGAGATGCGGTCGCAGCGCATCGGCGACATCGGCGAACAGGCGAGCGGCGAGCTCGGGATCCCGCTCGGCGATGCCCGCCGTTGCTGGATTGATGCCCATGACGAACTCCACCGCGGTGTCGATGTCGGACCCCAGGTGAGCGCTCGCTTCGTACGGTTCGAGCGCCACGTCGGTGAACCCAGCCGCGGCGAGCACCTCGCGGACCCACTCCGGGTCGGCGAAGGCGAACGGGCCCGGCGCGCGTGGGTCGGTGCCGAACGGGATCTCCACGTGCTTGCGCGCCGCGTCGAGCGGCTTGGTGATCCAGGGGTTCACCACCGGCGATTGCCAGCACACGAAGCCCAGGCGGCCGGACGGCTTCAGCGCGGTGCGGATGTTCGCGAACGCACCCTTCGGATCACCGAAGAACATCACGCCGAACCGCGAGTACACGGCGTCGGCTGACGGCCGGAAGGTGTACGTGTGGGCGTCCGCCGCGACGAACTCGACGTTGGTGACCCCGAGCGAGGCGGCACGGGCGCGGGCGGCGTCGCACATCGTCGAGCTGATGTCGCAGCCGATCACCCGTCCGCCGTCACCCACCCGCTCCGCGAGCTGGAACGTGCTGGTCCCGGTGCCGCAGCCGATGTCGACGATGGTCTCGCCCGACTGCGGAGCGAGCACGTCCACGGCCTTGAGGCCGTGCTCGCTGATCTGAGCATCGAGCTGCTCCTGCCGCTGCTGCCAGACCGGGCCGGCCGCTTGCCAGAAGGTGGCCTGTGCTTCGTTCGTCTCGTGAGGTTCCATGCGGCCCAGTCTCGTCCGCTGCTCGGGCGCTCGGGAGGGTCACCGCTCACGGCGTGACGGGGTGCAGGAGCATCTCCTGGGCCATCGACGCGACGATCCGGCCGTGCCGGTCGCGGATCACGCCGCGCAGGGTCCCGCGGCCGCCGGCGTTGACGAGGCACTGCACGTCCTGGAGGAGCCAGTCGTCGACGCGGGCGGGACGGTGGAACCAGGCGGCGTGGTCGAGGCTGATCATGCCGGTGACGTCGCCCTCGAGGTGCAGGGGGCGCCCGCCGAGGCCGGTCCAGTCCGTGGCGTAGCCGAGCAGGGCGGCGTGGAGGTGTGGGTCCTCGACGGACCGGGGCAACCGGAACCAGTGGCGATGGGTCGCCTCCCGGGTGCCGTCGGAGCGCAGCGGGCTGGGTCCGATCCACCGCACGTCCCAGGCCTCGACCTCCTCGTCGGGAGGCACCTCTTCCGGAAGGTCCTCCGGGAGCAGCACGTCGTCGGGGATGCCGGCGACGTCGTACACGTAGCCATCGGTGTCCGCCGTGAACGAGCAGCTCATCGTGATGACCGGCCTGCCGTCCTGCGACGCGGTGACGCGGTGCAGGTCGAACGTGCGCCCCGCCTTCACGACCTCGTTGCGGAACTCGATCTCGGCCCCGCCCTGCACCGGCCGGAGGAAGTGGGCGTGGACCGAGTGGAGCCGGGCGCCCCGCGGGGCCTCGAGGCAGGCCGCGCTGATCGTGATGGCGAGCCCGATGCCGCCGAAGAGCACCGGGCCCCACAGGTCCGGCGTCCGACCGACCCAGGCGTCTCCCCGCCGTTCGTGCCGGAGCACGCCGAGGAGCTCGTCGATCGCCGCCTGCTGCCGCGCCCGCTGGTCGCTCCGCTCAGCGTCCGGGGACATCCGGCCAGACTGCCACGGGCGTTGTAGCGGGACCGCTCGGTAAGGCGAGGAACGGTCAGGAGCGCGTCGTACCCTGCCGGTCGACCCACCCTTCGCCTGGCGCGCCGCGGCGGTAGGGGCGCGGTGGCCAACCGACTCACGGGACAGCGAGAGCCGGTAGCGTTCGCTCCGTGGCTGCCGGGTGGAGGCGGAGGCTGTAGCTCGATGGTCGACGAGTGAGCGACGCGCTGACAGCGTTCATGGCGGCGCTCGTCGGCGGCGTGATCTCGGCCGCCGGCACGTACCTCGGCATCCGCTGGAGGATCCGCCACGAGCTCGAAGCAACCTACGACGAGGGCCTGCGCACGCTGCGGCTCGGGTCCTACGGGACACTCTGGGCTCTGACCGCCGATCTGGCCGCGTTCGCTCCCGACCGCGCCCCGACCGTGACGAAGCTCAAGAAGCTGTCAGCCGAGCTGACCGGCTGGTACTACGACACGGGCGGGCTGTACCTGTCCGAGGACACCCGCAACGCGTGCGTCGCGCTGCAGAGGGCGCTCTGGGCGGTGACCACCTCCGAGCGATCGCTCCGCGGCGGGAGGATCGACGATGCGACCTTCGAGTCCCTGCGCAAGATCGCCAGCGGGCTGCGGACGGAGATGACCTACGACGTCGGGACTCGTCGACCGTTCCCCTTCCAGCCGAAGGCGCAGGAGACCGAGGAGGCGCTCGCCGCAGATCCCCGCCAGCTGCCAGCGGACGCTCCATCGCCCGAGGAGCGGATCTTCGAGCTCTGGAGCGCGCGTCCGAAGCGAGGCTCGACCGGCCGTCCTGACAGCTGAGCCGGGGGGGGGAGCCCAGCTGTCAGGAGCCGGCGGGCTGGAAGAGCTCGACGACGTTGCCGGACGGATCCTGGAGGAGGATCTGCTGGCCGCCTGGGCCGGTCACGATGTCGTTGCGGAAGGTGGTCCCCTCGTCGCGCAGGCGGGCCACCTCGGCGGCGATGTCGTCCACGATGAGGTGGATGCGGTTCCAACCGCCGGGGCCGGGCGTGGCGCCGTCGGGCATGGGGCGGCCGGCCGAGCTGGTCGGACCGCTGAGCAGCAGCCGCAGGTTGCCGCGCGCCACGTCGGCGAACGCCGGCGCGAAGTCGTTGAGCACCTCGAAGCCGAGGTGCTTCGTGTAGAAGTCGACCGACGCCGCCACGTCCTCGACCATGTAGCGAACGCTCACCATCCCGTCGAGCTGGGTCATGGCTCCTCCTTGGTCGTGAGGGTCGCGAGCAGGAACCCGATGCGCAGGTCGAGGGTGGCCGCGGTGCGCCGGAACGCCTCGAGGCTCCCATCGTCGGCGGAAGGGTCCGGCATGCTCCAGTGCGTCGGCTCCCGCCAGCCCGGGAGCTCGGGGCAGACCTCCCGCACGCGGTCGCACAGGGTGATCACCCGGTCGAAGCGGCCCTTCGCGAACGCGTCGAGGTGCTTCGGACGGTGCCCGGCCAGGTCGATGCCGTAGTCCTGCATCACCCGCACGGCATGCGGATGGAGGGCCTTGGGGTGGCTGCCGGCGCTGTGCGCCGAGACGCGCCCGTCACCGCGGGCCAGCGTGAGGGCCTCGGCCATCTGCGACCGAGCGCTGTTGCCGGTGCACAGGAACAGCACGCGGGCCTTGGCCATCCGCGGCCGGGGCCGGGCCGGGCCGGGCTCGAGCCGGAGCGCTGGGTGCACCGCGGCACCGGTGGCGGAGAGCAGGTCGCCGAGCCGGGCCAGGTCGACCGTGTAGTAGCTGTCGCGGCCGTCCGCCGAGCTTCGACGCGCCGACACGAGCTCGGCGTCGCGCAGCTTGCCCAGGTGGTACGAGACGAGGTTCTGGGGCTGCTCGGCGAGGTCCGTGAGCTCGCGCACCGTGCGGTCGCTGCGGGCCAGGTCGCCCAGCAGCTGCCACCGCACCGGGTGCCCGGCGAGCTGCAGGAACTCCTGGGGGGAGAGCTCCGCCGTCCGCTGGGCCATGCCGACAACTTACATCAAATTAGGTTGATGGATCAAGGAGTGGCCCCCAGCTCGAGGGCGTAGAGGCGCCACGGGCGATCGAAGCCCTTGAGCTCGTGCTCGCCCCGGTCGACGAACCGGGTCGAGCCGCCGAGCAGCTGGTCGGCGACGGTGGACGACACGAGGACGCCCGGGCCCTCGCCGGCCTTCTCGATGCGGGCGGCGAGGTTGGCCGCGAAGCCGGTGAGATCGCCGTCGGCCCGGAGCTCGACCTCGCCCGTGTGGATCCCGCACCGCAGCCCGAGGCCCAGCGTCGCCATGGCCCGGTGCGCGGCTGCAGCGAACGCGACCGCGTCGGACGGGGAGTCGAACAGGACCAGCGATCCGTCGCCGGTGCTCTTCACGATCGTGCCCCGGTGGGCGGTTGCGAGATCCCAGGCGACGCGGTCGTGCTCGTCGAGGAGGCGGCGCCAGGCTTCGTCGCCCATCTCGGCCGCCCCGCGGGTCGAGCCGATGATGTCGGTGAACACGATCGTCTTCACGGCCCGCGTGGTCACCAGCTCCGGGCGCTGCCCCGTGATCCACTCGATGATGTCGTCGACCATCTCTCGCCAGCCCGGCTGCGTGAAGGCGACGTGATCGGTGCCGTCGAACTCGCGCAGCTCGGCGCCGGGGATGCGCTCGGCGAGGTAGGTCGCCGACTCGCGGAGCACCACCTGGTCGTCGCGCACCTGGACGATCAGCGTCGGCGCCCGGATCTCCGACAGGTGGTCGACGGCGTCGAGCGTGGCGATGCTCACGATCTGCTGGAGGATCTGGCTCGTCGTCGCGGACTGGCGTTGCAACCGACCGATCCAGCGCACGTACGCCGCGTCGTCGGAGTGGCACGGCGACAGGAAGTCGACGAACACCTGCGGGTCCTCGCCCCAGGTGTCGACGACCTCTCCGAAGCGGGCGAGCTTGGCCTGGAAGCGGTCGCCGGAACCGTCGGGATCCGTGTGCACCTCGAGGAACCCGGTCGCACCCGGGAAGGAGTTCACGAGCACCAGCCGGTCGACCCGCTCGGGGTGGAGCGCGGCGAACAGCTGGGCCATCAACCCACCCTCGGATGCCCCCATGATCGTGGCCGACACCAAGCCAGCCGCATCCATCACCGCGCCGATGTCACCGATCCGCTGCTCGAGCGTCGGCGGCTGTTCGAAGCGGTCCGAGAGCCCGATGCCCCGCTTGTCGAAGTCGGTGATCCGCAGATGGGCACCCAGGTGCTCCAGGAAGCGGCGGTAGTACTCGTGCTCCCAGTTGATCTCGATGTTCGAGATGAGCGGCGGGATCGCCACGACGTCGGGCCCGACGCCGTACTGCTGCCAGGCGATGCGCAGCCCGTCGACCTTCGCGTAATGGACCTCGGGGATGTCCACGCCGTCATTCCACCACGAAGTCGGCGATCAGCCCGATGACGGCCGGGTCGCGGGCGGTCCTGCGGTGGGCGAGGCCGTCGACCAGCTCCAGCCGGGCGTGCGGATGGTCGGTGAAGACCGTCGTCACCGCGTCGACGTCGTTGTGCTCGTCGTCCCGCGACTGGACGACGAGGGCGTCGACGGTGAGCGAGCGGTACGCGGTCGAGGTGCGCCAGGCGGCCCGTGCCGGTCCATGGACGCGCCAGTACTCCGCCTCCGCGGCCGAGGCGACGTCGAGGGGCACGCCGAGCTGCCGAGCCTTGCGGATCCACCGGCTCTCGTCGCCGAGGGACATCGGGGGCGCGACGAACACGGCACGATCGACGGACCAGCCCTCGCCGATGGCTCCGACGGTCACCCCACACCCGGCCGAGTGGGCGACGACCGCGTCGATCGGCCCGAAGACGGGATCGACGGCCTTGATGGCATCGCAGCCCTCGAAGCTCACGCCCCACTCGCCGGTCGACGCGCCGTGGGCGGGGAGGTCGAACGCGACGACGGCACGACCCCGCTCGACGAGGACGTCGATCAGCGGCGACCACAGCGAGCTGTCGTCCTCGAACCCGTGGACCAGCAGCACCGCAGGGCCGTCACCGTGCCGCCAGCACGCGACCTCGCCCCAGCGGGTCGCCACCATCGTCGGCGCCACCCCCTCGAAGCGGGCCGCCACCCGCGGCTCCCGGAGCCTTCGAGGGACGGCGATCGTCCTGAGGTAGTCGGCGACCTGTTGGTCGAAGGCGGTGCTGCCCTGCGCCACCCCGGCTCATTCCACCGGCTTCGCTTCGACGAGCCGACGGAGCGCTTCCTCGCGGTCGCGTGGCTCGTACAGAGCGAGCAGCGTGGTTCGACCGGTCGCGTCCCACGTGGAGCACGCCATCGCGGGGATCTCGAACGCCGCGCCCTCGTTGGACATCCCGGTGAACCGGTTGAGGGTCACGCATCCCCAGGGCTCGACACCGTCGATGCGGAGCATCTCCACGCAGTAGTTCGCCGCGAGCTCCATGTAGAGCGCGAAGGACGCGACGTACTCCTCGCCCGTCTCGATGGGCACGGTCCGCAGATCTCGATGATCCTCCACCCGGCAGTCGTCGCTCAAGCAGGCGCGGAACGCCTCGATGTCGCGTGCGTTCATCGCGGGGAGCATCCCCGTCGACTGCACCGGCACGCCGTAGCGGGCGAACGCGCGTGTGGACACCTCGTCGAACGCGGTCCGCCGGTCGTCCCGGCTGTAGCTCTGGAAGGCGATGACCTCGCCGGCGTCGTCGACCTCGTGGAGTACGAGTCGCTCGCCGGTGTCGTGCAGGCAGAGGTGCTCGCCGAGCGCGGCCAGGCGCGTCCAGCCGGGCTTCGCCACACTGCGGACCGCCAGGTTGCGCGGGATGGCGAGAGGGTCGTCGGGCGGCTGCAGTTGCCGTTCGGCATCGCCCGCCTCGGACCCCGGCCCCGGCGCGGCGGCCTGCAGGCGGGCGAGCGCAGCGCCGATGTCCTCGGGGTCGTAGATCGCCCCCAGCGTGATCCGGCCGTCGTCGTCCCAGCACGAGCAGGACAGGGTGAAGGTCTCGAACGATGTGCCGTCGCGCGTGGTGCCCGCCTGCCGGTTGAGGACGACGAGGCCCCATGCTTCCATCGCATCCACGCGCAGGATCTCGACGGAGAAGTCCGGGGCCAGCTCGATGCCGCCGGCGAGCCACCCGGCGACGTCGGGGTAGTCCTCCATCGTGACCACCCGGAGGCGGCGGTGATCCTCCCAGGTGAACGGGTCCGCGTAGCACGCCTGCGTGACCGCCGCGTCGTGCGCGTTGATCGCCGCGACGGCGCCCGCCGCGGGCATCGGCACCCCGGCTCGCTCGTAGGCGCGCTGCGCCAGCTCACCGGCGGCACGCGGGCGATCCGCGCGGTCGAAGGCCAGGAGCACCGTGACCTCGCCGCGGTCGTCGACCTCGTGGAGGATGAGCCGTTCGCCCGTGTCGTGCAGGCACAGGTGCTCACCGAGCGCGGCGAGCAGCGTCCAGCCCGGCATTGCCACCCTGCGGACCGCCAGGTTGCGCGGGATGGCCAGGGGGTCGGTCGAGACCGGCGCCGCGGGCCGACGGGCGGCGAGATGCACGCGGGCGAGGTCGATGTCCTCGACGTCGTACAGGGCGATGTCGGCGAAGCGGCCGGTCTCGTCCCAGGACGCGACCGTGAGGTAGGGGCTCTCGAAGGCGGCGCCGTCCTCGGTGCTCCCGACCAGACGGATGACGGCGATGTGGCCCCACGGGTCCGTGCCGGGCGCCTCCTCCCGCAGGATCTCGACCACGTGGTCGGGGGCCAGGGCGCCGGCGGAGCCGACGAGGTCGCTCACGTAGGCCGCGGCATCCTGCGGGTCGTCGGCATGGAACCGACGGTGGTCCTCGATCTCGCACGACTCGGTGAGCAGAGACGCCAAGGCGTTGACATCGCGGTACAGCGCGGCATGCGTGAGCTCCGTGACGGCCTGCGGGAACCCGAGGCGCGCATAGCCGCGTCGCACCAGCTCGTCGAAGGCCGCCCGTCGTCCGGCGATGTCCGCCGGGAACGTCAGGGCCGCGTCCACCTGGCCGGCGTCGTCGACCTCGTGGACGATCGTCCCGCTGTCGGTGTCGTGGAGGCAGACGTGCTCGCCGAGCGCGGCCACCAACGCCCAGCCGGGCCGCTCGACCGACCGCACCGCGAGGTTGCGGGGGATCGCGAGCGGGTCCTCCAGCAAGCGCTGGCGCTCGCGCAGCTCGGCCATCGCCGCGCCCAGGTCCTCGACCTCGAACGTGACCCGTCTGCAGATCCGATCGTCGATGCCGAGCTCGACCACGGTGAGGGTGGGGACCTCGAACTCGGCGACCTCCCCGTCGGTGCCACGGACGGTGGCGTCGACGAGCGCGAGCCGGTCACCCGCCGAGGCGATGAGCCGTGCCTCCCACGTCGCATCGAGGTCGAAGGCCATGTGCGTCGCCGCGAACGCATCCGGCCCCGTCGTCCGGCCCAGCGTGCCGGGCCGCCGCTCGTCGAACTCCCACGTCGGCTCGTAGTGCTCGACGAACCCGTCCCAGTCCCGCCGGTCGAAGGCGTCCATCGCCGAGCGCTCGACCTCCCAGGCCCGGTTCGGGACCGGCGCCGGGGGCTCGGCCTGCAGCTCGGCCCACCGGCGATCGAGCTCGGCCATGGCGGCGTCGAGGTCGTCGGGCTCGAAGAGGACCTGCCGGAGGATCCGGCCATCGGGCGCGACCTCGTTCAGGGCGAGGGTCTCGACCTCGGCGGGCCCCGTCTCGCCGTCCCGCAGCAGCGTGTGGGTGCGCAGGAGCGCGAGGTGGTCGCCCCGGGTGGCCACCAGGGTCCGTCGCAGCTCCCACTCGTCGACCTCGAAGAGCGTCCGGTAGGCCTCGAGCATGTGGTTGCCGTCATGGGCGGGCAGGCTCCAGTACCAGCGCCGGTCCTCCCACACGTTGCCCGGGTGGAAGAGCGACACCAGCTCGTCCCAGGTGAAGTCGCCGGACCGACCCGAGAGCCGACACATCGTGCGCCACGACAGGTTCCCCTCGACGCCGCCGGGCTCGGCCTGCAGCTCTCCCCAGCGGGCCTCGAGGGCGGCGGTGGCCCGATCGAGGTCGTCGACGTCGAACCCGGTCTCGCTGAGGATCCGACCGTCGGGCGCGATCTCGAAGAGGGTGAGGACCGGGATCTCGGCTGGTCCGGCGGCACCGTCGCGGATCCACACGGTCGTCCTGACGAGGACGAGCTCGTCACCACGCGTGTCGACGAGGTCGTGGTGCAGGCGCCACTCGTCCAGGCTGAACAAGACCTCGTACGTCTCGTGCGCCATGACCTTGTTCGACACGACGCTGCGGCGGTCGATCGCCCGGTAGTCGTCGTGCAGGAGCGCGCGGAACGCGTCCCAGTCCGCGGTGTCGGATGCCGCGTCCAGCGCTTCGACTGCCCGCCAGGCGGCATTCCCGGTGACCCGCTCCTGAACGGCTTCCCAACGAGCATCGAGCTCGGCGACGGCCTCGTCGAGCTGGTCGACGTCGAAGGCCGCCTCGCGGACGATCAGGCCGTCGGGGCCGACCTCGGTCACGGAGATCGTCGTGACCTCCGACGGCCCGGCCTCGCCGTCGCGAAACTCGACCGTCGTCCGGACGAGCGCGAGGTGCTCCCCGCGCGTGGCCAGGAGGGCGCGCCGGAAGGTCCACTCGTCGAGGGCGAACATCTGCCGGTAGATGGCGTGCGGGTCGGCGGCGGGCGGCACCCACATCACGCGCCGACGGTCCACGTACTCGAAGCTCGGCGCGAGGGTGGCGGCGAAGGCATCCCAGTCGGCCGCGTCCGATGCCTCCCGCTGGCGGACCGCGGCCCGCCAGGCGAGGTTCGCCCGCGGTCGGAACCTGTCCCCGGAGGCGTGTCGGGCCTCGAGCTCGGCCAGGGCGTCGGCCATCGCGGTCGGCTCGAAGCAGGTGTTGCGGAGGGCCCGGCCGTCCCCGTCGATCTCGAACACGGTCAGACAATCGATCTCTGCCGGTCCGGTGGCACCGTCGCGGAACCGAGCGTGCTCCTCCACGAGCACGACGTGCTCACCGCGGGTCGCGACGAGCCGCCGCTCGAGGTGGAACTCGTCCAGCGCCAGGGCGAAGTCGAACTGCCGGAACGCCTCCTCGCCGTAGTAGTCGACGTTCGTCACCGCCCCGCGCCGGTCGTGGTAGCTGTAGCCCGGGGAGTGGAGGGACTCCAACGCCGCTCGATCGCGGGCGTTGTACGCCGCCGTGAAGCGCTGGCTGACGCGCCACGCCTCGTTCGCAAGGGGCCGCGCCAGGCGAGCCCGATTGTCCAGGTAGGCGAGCGCGTCCTCCATGGCGGTCGCCTCGAAGACGGCGTGCCTCAGCATCTGCCCGTCCTGGTCCAGCTCGAGCACCGTCAGCGTGCGCACCTCGGAGGGACCGCTCGCACCGTCCTGGAACACCGCCTGCTGCTCGACCAGCGCGAGGCCCTCGCCGCGGGTGGCCAGGAGCCGGTTCGAGATCCGGAACTCGTCGAGCGCGACCCCGACGCGGAAGATCGACAGGGCCTCCTCCCCCTCGGCGTCGACGAGCATCGTGGCCCGGCGGTCGTGGTAGGTGAACCGCGGGCTCAGGTGCGACCGGACGAGCCCGAAGTCCTGCGCGTTGAAGGCCGCCTCCAGCCGCTCCTCCGCAAGCCAGGCCGCGTTCGGCTGCACCGGGGCGGCCCGGTCCGGCGCGACGAGGCGGTCGAGCTCCGCGCGGGCCACGTCGAGCTGGTCGAGGTCGTACGTGTCGATGCGCTCGACCAAGCCCGCCCCGTCCAGGCGGGTCAGGCAGAGGAAGAGGATCTCGTAGTCGCCGCCGTCCTGGCTGCCGGCATCGGAGATGACCACGAGCATCCCAGCGGGGTTGGAGTCGAGGACGTGGGCGACGTGGGTGCGGAAGTCGGAGCTCAGGACCACGGGGTTTCGTGACGAGTACGCGATGAACGCGTCGACGTCGAGGGTGCCGAAGCTCAGCGACCGATGGTCGACCACCGTCGCGGAGGGCGAGAAGAGCTCGCGGACCTCGTCCCAGTCCCGACGGGCGACGGCCTCGTGGTACCTGCGCAGGTCCAGCCCACCCTGGTCGAGGTAGCGACGGTCGAGTTCGCCGAAGGCACCGTCGACGTCGTCGAGCTCGAACGCGCTGCATCGGAGGACGCGGCCGTCGTCCGCGAGCTCCACGACCGTGAGGCACACCGCCTCGGACGGCCCCGCGTCACCGGTGAGGAAGCCGATGCGGTCCTCGCACAGGCAGAGCCGCTGGCCGCGGGTGGCGCGGAGCGTCCTGGCGACGGACCACTCGTGCAGCGCCGCCATGTCGCGACGCTGGAGGTACAGATCGACGGCCTCGGCGCCACGGATGTGCAGGTCGGCGGACCGGAGGTTCTCGTGGTACTCGAACCCGGGCGCGACGAGCGCAGCGAACCCTTCGCGGTCCTGCTGGTACGCGATGTCCATCCGCCGAGCCGCCCGCCAGGCCTCGTTGTCGAAGCTCGTGGGCATCACGGCGGGCACCGAGACCAGCTCCTCCCGCGCGATGTCGAGGTCCTCCGGGGCGAAGCTGACCATGCGGACGATGCGGCCGGCGGCGTCGACGTCGTAGAGGTTCAGGGACTCGATCTCGCTCTCCACCACGTCGAGGCTCCGGAACCACACCACGTCGCGCACGAGGACCCGTCGGTCGCCGTGGCCCTGCAGGATGGTCCGGTCGATCGACCAGTCGTCCAAGGTGAACAGCAGCTCGTAGGTGTTGATCAGCCGAGCCTCGTCGGGCGCCGTGACGGCACGCCGCCGGTCCGTGAACCGCACGTCCGGCGCCAAGACCGCCACCACGCCGTCCCAGTCGTGGGCGTTGACGGCATCCGCGAAGCGCTGCACCACCCGTGTCGCCAACGTCGCCGCGCGATTGTCGAGCTCGGCACGGGCGCCGGCGAGGTCGTCCGGATCGAGCGTCACCTGTCGGGTGAGCAGGCCGGCGTCGTCGACCTCGTAGACCTTCAGGCTCTCCACCTCGCCGTCGGCCACCTCGCCGTCGCGGAACCAGACGACGTCGTGGACGATGACGCCTCGGTCGTCCACGGACTCCAGGAGGCGGCGCTCCATCGACCAGTCGTCCAACGAGAACAGGAGGCGGTAGCCGTCGAGCGCGTCGCTCGAGTCCGGGGCGGCCACCCCCGTGCGCCGGTCGAGGCCGTCGAAGCTCGGAGCGACGCAGGCGACGAGCGCCTCCCAGTCGTGGGCGTTGATCGCTTCATGCATGCGCTGTGCAGCTCGCCACGCCGCGCTGTCCCCGACCGCGGGACGGTGCAGCTCGGCGCGGGCCGCCTCCAGGCCGGTCTCGTCGAAGCCGACCATGCGCACGATCAGGCCGGCGTCGTCGACCTCGAGGAGGCTGATGCCGGGCACCTCGGCCTCGTCGACGGACCCGTCCCGGAACCAGACGAGGTCGTGGACGAGGACCCGCCGCTCGCCTGAGGTCTCGATGAGGTTCCGCTCGGTGGCGTGATCGTCGAGCGCGAACAGCGTCCGGTGGATCTCCAACGGATCGGCGTCGCTGGGCACGTGGAGCAGCGTCTCCCGGCGATCACCCCGCTCGTAGCCGGGGGCCAGGTGCCCCACGAACCGGTCCCAGTCGCGTGCGTTCTCGGCGGCCGACTGGCGCCGGGCCACCCGCCACGCGGACGTGTCACCCTCCAGCTCGCCGGGGGTGAGGCGGTCCAGCTCGACGTTGGCGGCGTTGCGGTCCTCGGGGTCGAACATGACGTAGTCGAGGAGCCGGCCGTCGGGGGCCATGCGGACGACGATGAGGAACGACCACTCGGCGCTCGGGCCGCGCAGCGCCACGCGGACGAGGGCGAGGTCGTCGCCCCGGAGCACGAGCACCTCCTCCGGCTCGAACTTCGCGCCCGACCGGTAGGCGAACGCCGTGTTGGCCGCGTTCTGCTCGTCGGCCTTCGATTCCGTCTGCAGGACCCGGTCGGCCAGCACCCGCCGTCGGTCCTCCCAGCGGAAGTCGGGATGGCGCTGGCCCGGGACCTCGTCGAGGGCGCCGCGATTGAACATCTCATGGAAGCGCCGCGCTCCCCGGACCGCCGCGTTGCTCATCCCCGCGAGCACCCCATCCGGACGCGCCGCGGGCGCGCCGGCCGGTGAGGCATCGTGCTCGGCTCGCGCCCCAGCACCACCCCGCGCTCGCGCGAGC
>DATFFY010000053.1:0-7095 GCA_035249805.1 Acidimicrobiales bacterium
GTGCTCGGCTCGGCCGGTGAGGTCCTCGGCGAGATCCGGCGGGCGAAGTCCGAGGCGAAGCGCTCGATGCGGGCCGCAGTCGACAGGGTCGTCGTCGCCGCCCCGGCGGACCGCCTGGCCGCCCTCGCACCGGCGCTCGACGACGTCCGCGCCGCCGGGGTCGTCCAGGAGCTCGAGGTCACCGAGGCCGAGGTCCTCGGCGTCACCGTCGAGCTCGCCCCCGAGGGCTGACCTAGGAGCGCTTGCGGACGGCGGCCTGCTTGGCCGCCGCCTTCTTGGCCGCCGCCTTCTTGGTCGGCCGCTTCCTCGCGACGGTGGTCACGGTGTGGCTCTCGCCGACGACGATGCTCGGGGCCGAGGTGGGGATGTCGATGCCGGCCTCGTCGAGGGCCGCCTTGATGCGGCCCCGCAGCTCGCGCATCACGTCGAACTGGCGCGACGGCAGCGTCTTCACGACCAGGCGGATGACGACCCCCTCCGGGCCGATGCGCTCGACGCCCCACACCTCCGGCTCCTCCAGCACCTGACCGGCCCACGCCGGATCGCTCCAGACCTCGTCGGCCACCTGCTTGATCACCCGCTCGGCCTCGGGGATCTCGGTGGCGTGGGCCACGGCCAGGTCGATGAGCGCCCGCGCCCACTGCTGGCTCTTGTTGCCCACCCGCACGATCTGCCCGTTGGGCACGTGCCACACGGTGCCGTTGACGTCGCGCAGGCGGGTGGTGCGCAGCGACACCGCTTCGATGGTGCCGGACGCCTCGCCCACGTCGACGATGTCGCCGACGCCGTACTGGTCCTCCACCAGGATGAAGATGCCCGCGAGGAAGTCCTTCACGAGGCTCTGGGCCCCGAAGCCGAGGGCCACGCCGGCCAGCCCGGCACCGGCGATGAGCGGGCCCAGGCTGATCCCGAGCTCGCCGAGGATCGTGATCGTCGCGATCGTCCAGATCGCGAACGAGGCCACCGACCGGAGCACGAGGCCGAGGGTCTCGGCCCGGGCGGCCGACCGCAGCGACACCTGCCCCGTGTCGAGCACGGCGGAGGGCAGCACGTTGGCCACCTTCGTCGACCGCAGCCTGCGCTTCAGGCGGCGGCTCGTGCGCTGCTCGCCGGTGATGGCCCCGACGAAGCGCCCGATGGCCCGGCGCGCGAGCGCGTTCACCACGAGCGCGACCACGAGGATCAGCGCGATCGTCAACGGCTTGGCGAACAGCACGTCGGCCAGCTCGGCGGTGCGGACGCTGTCCGTCCGCTCGAGCACCTCGCGGCAGAGGAAGGACGGGTCCGGGCCGCAGGCCTCGGCCAGCTCCTGGGGGTCGACCTGGGCGAGCACGGCTTCCCAACCTATCGGGACCGGGCCCTAGGCTCGGATGGCCATGGCCACTGAGGTCGATCCCTCCCTCGTCCCGGGAACACGGTCCGTGGTCCCGGACCCGATCCCCATCGACGCCGGCGTGCCGCTGCCGCCGGACAGCACGGGCTACCGGCTGAAGCGCAAGCTGCTGGGCCCCCCGCTCCACAGCGACGAGCTGGAGCACCAGCGCCTCGGCAAGCCGACCGCCCTCGCCGTGTTCGCGTCGGACAACCTGTCCTCGAGCGCCTACGCGACCGAGGAGATCCTCCACTCGCTGGTCCCGGCCGTGGGGCTGCTCGCGTTCTCGCTGGTGATGCCGATCACGGTCGCCCTGCTGGTGATGCTCGGCCTCCTCATCCTCTCGTACCGGGAGACCATCAAGGCCTACCCGTCGGCCGGCGGCGCGTACCTGGTCACCCGCGACAACTTCGGCATCATCCCCGCGCAGGTGGCCGGCGCATCGCTGCTGGTGGGCTACATCCTCACCGTGGCGGTGTCCGTGTCCGCCGGCACCGCCGCCCTGATCTCCTCGTTCGACGCGCTGAGCCCCTACCGGATCCCCATCTCGGTCGGGTTCATCGTGATCGTGATGTACGGGAACCTCCGCGGCGTGAAGGAGAGCGGCAAGGTCTTCGCCGTCCCGACCTACTTCTTCATGCTCAACATGGCCCTGCTGCTCGGCTACGGCCTCGTGAAGTACCTGGGCGGCGACCTCGACCCGCTGGGCGGCTACGAGGAGGGCGTCGTCCACATCAACGAGGTGTCGAAGGACGCCGGCCTGTACATGGGCGCCACCGCCGTCGTGCTGATGAAGGCCTTCGCCTCGGGTGGTTCCGCGGTCACCGGGGTCGAGGCCATCTCCAACGGCGTCCCCGCGTTCCAGGAGCCCGCGTGGAGGAACGCCCGCCAGACCCTCGTGCTCATGGGCGCCGGGCTCGGCGTGATGTTCCTCGGCCTGTCCGCGCTCTCGACGCGGATCAAGGTCCTCCCGTTCGAGGACGGCACGCCGACGGTCCTCAGCCAGGTCGGGGACGCCGTCTACGGCGCGGGAGCGCTGGGAGAGGTCCTCACCTACTCGCTGCAGGCGGCGACGATGCTCATCCTCGTGCTGGCCGCCAACACGGGCTTCGCCGACTTCCCCCGCCTCGCCAGCTTCCAGGCCAGCGACAGCTTCCTCCCCCGACAGCTCACCAAGCGCGGGCACCGCCTCGTCTTCTCCAACGGCATCCTCGCACTCGCCGGAACCGCCGCCGTGCTCGTCGTCGCCACCAACGCCGAGGTGACGCGGCTGATCCCCCTGTACGCCATCGGCGTGTTCATCGGGTTCACCCTGTCGCAGGCCGGCATGACGAGGCACCACCTCACCCACAAGGGCCCCGGGTGGCGGCGGAGCCTGGTGATCAACGGTGTGGGCGCGTTCATCTCCGCCGGTGTCGTGCTCATCGTCACCTACACGAAGTTCAGCAACGGCGCATGGGTGATGGTCGTCGCGATGCCGCTCATCGTCCTCGTCCTCCTCCGCCTCAACCGCCAGTACCGCACCGAGGCGGCCGACCTCGAGCACGAGGTGCCCGCGGCCGCGACGGCACCGATCCTGCGACGGCACGTGGTGCTCGTGTTCGTCGACCGGCTCGACGGGGCGGTCGCCCGCAGCATCCAGTACGCGCGCACGCTCACGCCCGACGAGCTCCGTGCCGTCCACTTCGTGCTCGACGAGGCCAAGGCGGAGGACCTCGCGGAGCAGTGGCGGCGCCTCGGCCTGCAGCGGGTGCCCCTCGAGCTCGTCGGCTGCCCCGACCGGCGCCTCACGCGCGCCGCGGTCGAGTGCGTGGCCCGCGAGCTCGCCGGTGGGGAGACCGAGGTCAGCGTCCTGCTCCCCGACCGCAAGTACAAGGGCATCTGGCACCGGATCCTGCACGACAAGACGGCCGACGCGATCCAGGAACAGCTCTCGAAGCTCGCCCACGCCAACGTCACCACCGTGCCGTTCCACCTCGGGACACGGGCCGAAGCGGTGGTCGACCAAGGCCTCGCCGCGGTCGTGCCGCTCGACCTCGCCGCCCCCGTGCCAGAGCCCGACCCGGCCGGCGACGAGGAGTCCGCGCCGCCGGAGGCGATCCCGGACCGGACGAGGATCATCGACGCGCGCTGGCGGCGGCGCGTGACCGTCGTGGGACGGGTTCGCAGCCTGCGCGTCGCGCCCCAGCACGATGCCCCTACGCTCGAGCTCGTGCTCGTCGACGAGACCGGCGCCATCTCGGTGGTCTTCCTCGGCCGGCGCGGCATCGCGGGCGTCCGCGTGGGAAGCCGGCTCGTCGTCCGTGGCACGGTGGGCATCCACAAGGCACGCCTCGCCGTGCTCAACCCCTCCTACACCCTCCTCCCCGGGTCGTGACACAGCCGGAGGCCGAGAGCCCGGAGGACGCCGCGATCCGCGTCGAGGGCTCGGTCCGCGACGCGGATGCGCTGATCGACGTCCCCGGGCCGCTCCTGCCCAGCGACGTCGTCCCCGTCCCCCCGGACTCTCGGGCCTACCGGTTGAAGCGACGGCTGCTCGGCAAGCCGCTGCGCAGCGACGAGCTCGAGCACCAGCGCCTCGGGAAGCCCACCGGCCTGGCGATCATGGCGTCGGACAACCTGTCGTCCAGCGCGTACGCCACCGAGGAGATGCTGCACGTCCTCGTGCCGGCCGTCGGCGCTGCCGCGTTCTCCCTCGTCATGCCCATCACCACGGCACTGCTGGTGATGCTCGGGCTGCTCATCCTGTCGTACCGGGAGACCATCAAGGCCTACCCCTCCTCGGGCGGCGCGTACCTGGTCAGCCGGGACAACTTCGGGATCGTCCCCGCGCAGGTGGCGGGCGCGTCGCTGCTCGTGGGCTACATCCTCACGGTCGCCGTGTCGGTGTCGGCCGGCGCGGCGGCGCTCATCTCGTCGTTCAGCGGGCTGGCGCCGTATCGAGTGCCGATCGCGCTCGCGTTCATCGTCCTCGTCACGTACGGGAACCTGCGCGGCATCCGGGAGTCCGGGAAGCTCTTCGCCGTCCCCACCTACTTCTTCATGCTCAACGTCGCCGTGCTCCTCGCCTACGGCGCGGTCCGGCTCGCCGCCGGCGACCTGCCCGAGCTGGGCGCAGAGGGCCCGGGCACACTCGACTTCGGGGAGGGCGCCGACGGGGGCCTCTACCTCGGGGCCACTGCCTACGTCCTCGCCAAGGCGTTCGCGTCCGGCGGCGCCGCGGTCACGGGCGTCGAGGCGATCTCCAACGGGGTGAGCTCCTTCCGCGAGCCCGCGTGGCGCAACGCCCGGCAGACCCTGGTGTACATGGGAGCGGGCCTGGCCGTGATGTTCCTCGGCATCTCGCTGCTCGCCAGCGAGATCGAGGTGGTGCCGTTCGAGGACGGCACCCCCACCGTCCTGGCCCAGATCGGTGAGGCGGTGTACGGCGGCGGCGCCCTCGGGGCCGTCCTTGCTCACTCCTTGCAGGCCGCCACGCTGCTCATCCTCGTGCTCGCCGCGAACACCGGGTTCGCCGGGTTCCCGGCGCTGGCCAGCTTCCAGGCCGCCGACAGCTTCCTGCCCCGGCAGCTGACCCGTCGCGGGCACCGGCTCGTGTTCTCGAACGGCATCCTGGCGCTGGCCGCCACGGCCGCGGTCCTCGTCGTGAGCACGAACGCGGCGGTGACCCGGCTGATCCCCCTCTACGCGATCGGCGTGTTCATCGGCTTCACGCTGTCGCAGGCCGGGATGACCCGCCGCCACCAGCGGCTCAAGGAGCCGGGGTGGCAGAAGAGCTTCGTGGTCAACGGGGTGGGCGCGCTGATCTCCGCGGCGGTCGTCGTGATCGTCACGGTGACGCGGTTCTCGTCGGCCTGGGTGCTCGTGATCGCGATGCCGCTCATCGTCGTGATGCTCCTGCGGGTCAATCGCCAGTACCAGCGGGAGGAGCACCAGCTCGAGCACGACGTGCCCGCGGCGGCGACGGCCCCGATCCTGCGCCGCCACGTGGTCCTGGTGCTCGTCGACCGCCTCGACATGGCGGTCGCCCGCGCCATCCAGTACGCCCGCACGCTCACCCCCGACGAGCTCCGAGCGGTGCACTTCGCCGTCGACCAGGCGGACGCGGCGTCGCTCCGCGAGGAGTGGGCCCGCACCGGGATGCAGCGAGTGCCGCTCGAGGTCGTCGACACCCCGGACCGCCGCCTCACCCGGGCTGCCGTGGAGTGCGTGGCCCGCGAGCTCGCCAACGGCGAGACCGAGGTCAGCGTCCTGCTCCCGGACCGGAAGTACAAGGGCATCTGGCACCGGATCCTGCACGACAAGACGGCCGACGCGATCCTCGAGGAGGTCTCGCGCCTGCCGCATGCCAACGTCACGACGGTGCCGTTCCACCTCGACCAGGAGATCCCTGACAAGGTCCCGCTGGCCGCGCTCGTCACCAAGGGGGCCCGCAGGTACCGCGCCGCCAAGGGCGACATCCTCCCGATCGCCACCTCCGACCGGGACGCCGAGATGGGCGTGCTGGCGGGCTGCGCGCCGATCGGTGAGGTGCTGTGGCGCTCGCGCGTCCAGCTCGCCGGCCGCGTGCGGTCGATGCGCGTCACGCCCCAGCACGACGTGCCGACCCTCGAGCTGGTGCTGGTCGACGCCACCGGCGGCATCTCCATCGTGTTCCTCGGCCGGCGCGCGATCGCCGGCGTCGACGTCGGCACGAAGATGCTCGTGGAGGGGACGGTCGGGGTGTACAAGGCCCGCCTCGCCTTGCTCAACCCGAGCTACCAGCTCCTGCCGTAGCCCTCACCGGGCGTGAACCGGCGGCGCCCCTCGGCGCGACAGCCTCCGCGTGACGAGGTGCCTGGTGGAGACTGGTGCGAGGAGGTAGGCGGCCGTGGGCGTGCGCACCGACCAGGAGCTCCTCGCGGCCGTGGCCGACGGGGACCGGGGCGCGCTCCGGGAGCTCCACGCCCTCCACGTCGTGTGGCTCACCGCTCGCCTGCGCCGACGGTGCCACGACCCCGAGGTCGTCACCGAGGCGGTGCAGGACACGTTCGTCGCGGTGTGGCGGGGCGCCGCGAAGTGGGATGGTCGCGGCGAGCCGGCGGCCTGGATCTGGGGGATCGCCGTCCGGCGCCTCATCGGCGTGCTCCGCACCCGCGAGCGTTGGGGCCGCGACCGGATCCGCGACACCGTCCCCGACCACGTCGCGGCCGCCGAGGAGCAGGCGCTCCACGGCGTGGAGCACGGCGACCTCGCCGGCGCCCTGCGCGACCTGTCCCCCGAGCTCCGGGCGGTCGTCCAGGCGACCGTCCTCGACGGGCTCACCACGCGCGAGGCGGCGCGCCTGCTCGGCATCCCGGCGGGCACCGTGAAGACCCGCATGCTGCGGGCCCGCACCCAGCTCCGAGGAGCGCTGACATGACCGACACCACCTGGCACGCGCCCCCCGAGGTGCTCGAGCGCTTCGCGGTCGACGCGCAGCGGCTCGACGACGTCACCGCCGCGTCCGTCGAGGCCCACCTCGTCGCCTGCGCCGAGTGCCGGCGGGTGGTGGCCGCCGCCGTCCCGAGCCTCGTCGACGAGCGCTGGGCCGCCATCGTCGACGTCGTCGACCGACCCCGCCCGAGCCTGGTCGAGCGGCTGCTCGAGCGGTTCGGGCTTCCCTCGACCACCGCCCGCCTGCTCGGCGCCACCCTCCCGCTGCGAGCGGCCGGGCTGGCGGCGATGATCGTCCTGGCGGGCGG
>DATFFY010000054.1:0-3988 GCA_035249805.1 Acidimicrobiales bacterium
GGTCGTCGTCGGGGGTCTCGTCGAGCACGGTGAGCTCACCGGCCTTCGAGACGGAGAACACCTCCGGCGCCTCGCTCTCGCAGACCCCGTGCCCCTGGCACAGGTCCCGGTCCACCACGACCCGGAAGGCCATCAGCGCGACCTCGGGCGCATGCGGGCGCCACAGGGCCGGGCCAGCTGCACGACCATCTTCGAGTGGTCGTTGCGGTACGACTCCGGCGGCTGGGTGAGCTCGAACTCGTAGCGCCGGAGCAGCACGGAGAAGATCGCCTTGAGCTGCATCATGGCGAAGGCCGCGCCGACGCACCGGTGGCGGCCGGCGCCGAACGGGATCCAGCTCCACGGGTTGGCGACGTCCTCCTCGCGGGGCTCGAGGTAGCGCGCCGGGTCGAAGCGCTCCGCGTCCCGGAAGGCCTCGGGCAGGCGGTTCGACACCGACGGCGACGCACCCACCATCGTCCCGGCGGGGATGCGGAAGCCCTCCACCTCGACGTCGACCTTGGCCATCCGCAGCAGCAGGATCAGCGGCGGGTGCAGGCGCAGGGCCTCCTTCACCGCCGCCTCGAGGCGCGGCATCTCGCGCAGCGCCTGGTAGCTCACCTCGAGGCCCTCGGCGGCCAGCTCGTCGAGCTCCTCCACCACACCGGCCAGAACCTCCGGGTGCCGCAGCAGCTCGATGAGCGTCCACGCTGCCGTGCCGGAGGTGGTGTGGTGCCCGGCGAACATCATCGAGATGAACATGCCGGTGATGATGTCGGCGCTGAACTGCGGCCCACCGTCCTCCGTCCTGATCGACATCAGCACGTCGAGCAGGTCGCGGTCCTCCTTCTCCGGCGCCGGCTCTGTGGCGCGGTCCGCCATGATCGCCTCGACGAGCTGCACGAGGCCGACGCGTGCCGCGTCGCGCTTGTGGAAGCTCTCGATGTCGGCGTACGGATCGACGTACGCGATCGCGTCGGTGCCCCGCTCGAGGTCGTGGTAGAGCTCGGCGAACCGGCCGTCGAGCTGCTCGCGGAAGCGCTTGCCGATGAGGCAGGCCGACGACGTGTAGATCGTCAGCTCGGCGAACCAGTCGAGCAGATCGATGTCGCCACCCCCGGGGGACTGCGCCACCATGCGCTCGACCTCGTCGGCGATGGTCTCGGCGTGCCCCCGCATGAACTTGTCGCGCAGCGCCTGGTTGTGCAGGGCCTTGCGCCGCTCCTCCGGGGAGGCGTCGAACACGACGCCCTGTCCGAAGATGGGTGTCATGAACGGGTAGGCCTCCGCCTGGTCGAGATCCTCCTCCGGCGCCCGGAAGAACACCTCGTTGGCCTCGGGCCCGGTGAGGAGCACGACGTCGCGATCGGCCAGGCGGAAGGTGCCGACGTCGCCGCACTCCGCCCGGACCCGCTCCATCAGCCCGATCGGGTCGGCCCGGAGCTCTTCGAGGTGCCCGGTGCCCCCGTCGTCGCCCGACACGCGGGGCGGCTCTCGCAGCTCGGTCTCGACGGTGGTCATCGACTCCCTCCTCCGGTGGCGGTCACGATCGTCGGCAGGGCCGCGAAGCCCCGGACGTTCACCGAGTGCACGCGCCGGATGCCGGCCGGGTCGATCTCGTAGTCGCGCACGCGGGCGACGAGCTCCTCGAGCGCGACGCGGGCCTCGAGCCGGGCCAGCGACGCGCCCAGGCAGAAGTGGCGGCCGAACCCGAAGCTGGCGATCTGCTGCAGCTCCCGCTCGGACCTGTCGAGGTCGTAGCGGTCCGGCGCGGAGAACACCCGCTCGTCCCGGTTCGCCGAGCCCACCACGAGGACCACCCGCTCGCCCGCCGGGATGGTCGTGCCGTGCAGCGCCACGTCCTGGGTGGTGGTGCGGGCGAGCATCTGGGTCGACGTGTCGTAGCGCAGGGTCTCCTCGATCCACGCCGGGGTGCGGGCGGGGCCGGCGAGGGCCTTGGCCCGCGCGTCCGGGTGGCGCCAGGCCCAGTACCAGGCGTTGCCGAGGAGCTTGGTGGTCGTCTCGTTGCCGGCCACGACCATGAGGAAGAGGAACCCCATGATCTCGTCCTCGGTGAGCCGATCGCCGTCGACCTCCGCCGCGAGCAGCGCGGAGGTGAGGTCCTCGGTGGGCCGGGCCCGGCGCTGGGCCAGCAGGTCGGCGTAGTAGGTGACGAGGGACATCGCCGCCTCCACGCCCGCCGGCGGGACGTCGTCGACGCCCTCGTCGCGGTGGACGAGCAGGTCGGACAGCCGCCGCAGCTCGTCCCGCTCGGCTGCCGGCACGCCGATGAGCTCGCAGATCACGTCCATGGGCAGCCGGCCGGCCAGGTCGCCGACGAAGTCGAACGAGCCCCGCTCGAGCGCGGCGTCCACGTAGCCGCGGGCCAGCTCGCGGATGTGGGGCTCGAGCTCGGCCACCCGCCGTGGCGTGAACCCGCGCGAGACGAGCCCGCGCATGCGACCGTGCATCGGCGGGTCCATCGCCAGGAAGGACATCGTGCGGTGCGCGTGCGGGCCCGAGGCCGCGGGGTCGAGGGACACCCCGTGGGCGGACGAGAAGCGCACGTTGTCGCGGAACCCTTCGACGACGTCGGCGTGGCGCGACAGCGCCCAGAAGCCGGCCTCCTCGTTCCGATACACCGGTGCCTCCGCCCGCAGCCGCGCGTACGTCGGGTACGGGTCCTCGTGGATCTCGTACGCGTACGGGCTGTACGTCAGCGCCGTCATCGTCGGTCTCCCAGGACGAGCTCGGCGACCTCGCGCATGCGGTCGGCGAGGTCCGCGTAGCCGAAGTAGCCCATGCCGGCCTGCAGCAGCGCGCCGGCGAGGGCGAGGTTGAGGGCCCGCAGCACCGCCGGGTCGTGGTCCGGCCCCAGCGCGGCGTGCAGCCGGCCGTTGAACGCGGCACCGATGCGGTCGCGCAGCCGCTGCACGTCGGGATCGTTGGCCAGGATGGCGGTGGTCGACGCGGCGGCCAGCTCCGGTTCCTCGTTGACGAGCAGCGCCAGCTCGCGCAGGGCCTCGGAGACGCGGTCGACGGCGCGGCGGCGTGCGTCGACCGACGGCTCGGGGAGCGCGTCGAGGCGGCGCCAGAAGACCTCGGCCACGAGGTGGTCCTTCGAGCCGAAGTACGTGTAGGCCGTGGCCGCCGCGACGCCGGCCCGCCGGGCCACGTTGCGCACGGTCAAGCCGTCGTAGCCGTTGGTCCTCAGCTCATCGAGCGCCGCGGCCACCAGCGCGTCGACGCGGTCGGCCTGGCGTCCCCCCAGGTCCCGACGACCGAGATCCGCGGCCGTGCTGGACATATGTCTGGACAGTAGTCCAGCCCGAGTCCCGCCGCAACGGGGCGCTACGGCGGGTCGCCGGCCGCCTTGCGGGCGGCGCGGGCGATGAGCTCCTCGACCTGCGAGTGCATCTTGGCCCCATGCGGCCACCCCGCGTAGTGGGTGAGGAAGATCACGATCTCCCGGAGCTCGTCGGCCGCGAGCTCGTCGTTGCCGAGGGCCGCCTCGAGCTGCAGACCGAGCACGTCGTCGAGGCCCCGGCCCACGAGCAGGCCGATGAGCAGGAGTCGCCGGTCCCGGAAGCTCAGCCCCTCGCGGGTCCACACCTCCCCGAAGAGGTGCTCGACGGTCATGCCGAAGAAGTCGCCGTCGCCGTCGCTCACCTCCCAGCCGTAGACCGAGGCCATCGTCTCTAGGCCGATCCGTCGGCGTTCCGGGTCGCTCTGCATCGGGGTGCTCCTCTCGGGCCGGTCGGCGAGCCGAGCCTGCCGCATCGGAAGTAGCGTGGCTGACGCACTGTCGCAGAGCAGCACACCCCACGAGAGGCACGACGTGACCACGGACGGCGACGGCGAGAACGGCGACCAGGACGACGAGGGCACCCCGCCGCGCCCCGCTCCCGATCCCGGCCGCCGGGTGAGCTGGGGGTCGGAGCCGCCGGAGTCCACCGGCAGCGGGTCGAGCCGACCCGGCGGGGCGCCGCCGCTCCGCCTCACGCCGCCC
>DATFFY010000055.1:0-2977 GCA_035249805.1 Acidimicrobiales bacterium
GCGGCGGCCGGTGACGCCCTCGTCGCCGGGGTCGAGGCGCTGGAGCTCGACCGGGCCGTGCGGGTGTGGGCGGCCGGCGAGGCGGCGGCCGTCCAGCGCATCCGCCGTCACCTGTTCGAGCAACGCGGCCTCACCCGCAGCCAAGCCGTCGTGCGCGGCTACTGGAAGCACGGCCGCGCCGGGGACGCCGACGACGAGCGGTGACGACCTACTCGGTGGTGCCGGCCACGTGGCGGGCCAGGCCCTCGGCCTCCATGCGCACGTAGCGCCGGGTCAGGTTGCCGAGGGCCACGCCGAGCACGGGCGACAGCGCCCCGCTCTGGTCGAAGGTGAGGTGCACCTCGCTCGTGCCCGCCCCCATCGGCCGCACGGCGTGCGTGGCGACCGACGTCTGGCCCGGCGTCGACGAGCGCCACGTGAACGAGCGGCCGGGATCGACCTCCGTGACGGTCCACACGACCGGCACGAGCCGAGGCTGCTTGATCCGGACGCGGGAGCCGACCGCGAGCGGCCCGTCGTCCAGCCGCGTGACCTTGCGCATCGAGCGCGTCCAGGACGGCCAGCGCTCCACGTCGACCAGCGTCGCCCACACGGCGTCGGCCGACGCCGCCACCGGGGCGGTCTGCTCGACGTGCACATGCGGGATTCAAGCACCCCTAGAGGGCGCGGGAGCGGAACTGGCGGAGCCCCGTGTCGATGACCCAGTCGTGCCCGAGCTGCGCCACCGGCCGGGCCACCCGGGCGATGGCGCGGAGCAGCTGGTTCTCCGGGGCGAGGCTGGAGGTGAGGTGGACCTCGCTGCCGGTGTCCGTGGCGGTCAGCTCGAGGCGGGCTGCCCCGACGATGTCGCCGTCCACCGTCGCCGTGGCGAGCCGGCACGGTTCGACCTCGTCGAGGACGATGCGGAACCGCAGCGAGTACGGCAACGGTGGCTGCACCACGCACGTCCACGCCGCGCCGGGCTCGAACCCGACGCCGTCGAAGCCGCGCAGCCACGGCCACCACGACCGGTAGTCCTCGACCCGCGTCAGGACGGGCCACAGCGCCTCGGGGCCGACCGGGAACCGGTACCGCCGGTCGGAGCGGACCAACACGGAGCCATCGTGGCACCGGGCGCCGCGGCGCGGCGGTGAATGAGCCGAACGGACCATGGCGAGGTGGTCGGGCGATCCGTACCGTCGACCTCACCACCGGGTCCCGCTGTCGGCGCTCCCCACCCGCACCGCAGCGGGACACCGGCAGGGTCCCGTGCTGGCCGGCGCCCGGGGGGTGCGCCGGTCAGCCCGGGGATCGGCCGTCGTGCCGCAGGCGCTGGTCGTCGAGGTGCTGCAGCACGATCTCCTCGCCCGGGCCCGCCTCCGGGCCGAACCGCACGATGGCCGTCCCGCGCATGCCGCAGGCCGGGCACTCGAGGCCGAGCACGGCGGCCATGTCCGACGGATCGGACGCGCCCTCGAGGCGGCGCAGCGCCCGCAGCTGCATGTCCTCCGCCGCCACGCAGTGCCCGCAGCGCGCGCAGCACAGCTGCCCGTCCTCGCGAACCAGGACGTCCTCGGTGAACCCCTCCTCGGAGAGGCCCGCCAGCACCTCGGTGAGCGTGCGGTCCCCCGGGACGCCTGGCTCGACGGTCACCGGCCGACGGCTCGCTCGAGCTGCGCCTTGGTCATCTTCGACCGACCCTTGACGCCCTTGCGCCGAGCCTCCTCGTAGAGCTGGTCGCGCGTGCGACCACCGGGGCCCTTGTGCGAGCGCAGGCCGCCCCGCCGACCCGAGGAGATGTCCTCCGTCGAGCTGCGGCTCGCCTCCTTCGCCTCACCGGCCCGGGCCCGCTCCTTGTTGACCGTGCGGGCCGCGATCTCCTCGGCGGTGTCCTGGTCCTCGCCCCGCTCCCGGAGGCCCTCCTTGATGTGCTCGTACTGCCGTTCGCGCTTGCGGCTCCAGGGTCCTCTCGGCATGTCGGCTCCTCGGGGTCGGTGGACCCCCGGCGCCTACCCCGGGGCCCCCGGGGGCAACCGACGTGCGCCGGTTCACAAGGTGTGCGGGCCGTCGCCCGGGGGTACCTCGACGGGCGATGGCGGTCATCGATCCAGACCTCGCGCCCGACGTGCGCCACCTCGCCTGCATCGGGCTGATGGGCTCCGGCAAGAGCACCGTCGGGCGCCTCGTGGCCGAACGGCTCGGCTGGGGCTTCGTCGACGTCGACGAGATCATCGAGGACTCCACCGGGTGCACCGTGGCCGAGCTGTGGGAGCACGGCGGCGAGGAGGCGTACCGGCCGCTCGAGCAGTCGATCGTGATCGATTGCCTCGGCGCCTTCGACCACAGCGTGCTGGCCACGCCGGGCGGCGTCGTCCTCGACCGTGAGGCCGTGAGCGCCATCGAGGCCCAGGACGTGGTGGCCGTGTACCTGCGAGCCGGGCCCGACGTGCTGGCCGACCGCATCGCCCACGACGCCGGCCACACCCGCCCGCTCATCGACGACCATCCCGGTGAGGTCATGCGGGCGATGTTCGAGGCGCGGGACGGGAGCTACCAGGCCCTGGCCGACCAGGTCGTCGAGGTCGACGACCTCACGCCCGACCAGGCCGCCAGCGCGGTGCTGCACCTCCTCGTGGGCGAGGTCCTGCGGCCGGGCGTCGAGCCCGAGGGCCCCGCGGGATCACCGGCCGACCTGCACTAGCGACTCCCACTACCGGAGCGTAGGGCAGCATGTTCTGCATGGGTCCCTCCGCGGCGCGGCGCCTGTGGCTCGTCGGCGAGCCGATCCACGCGCTGACGTACTTCGCCCAGCCGGCCTTCGACGCGTGGGCGGCGGCCGGCATCCGCGGCTTCTGGCGCGGCTACTTCGCCACCCGCGCCGCGCCGTTCGGCCCGGTCGGCCCGGCGGTCGTCACGGCGAGCTTCTTCGGCTTCGCGCCGGCCATGGTCGAGCGCGCCATCCCGTCGGTCTGGGAGCAGGCGAGCCCCGACGCCGCCC
>DATFFY010000056.1:0-13127 GCA_035249805.1 Acidimicrobiales bacterium
CGCCCTGGCCGAGGCGATGATCGCGACCGACGACGTCCGCGCCGCCGGGGCCGTCGGTGCGGAGCTGGCCCGCCGTCGCTCGACCGGCGGCACCACGCACGTCAGCGTGCGCGACGGGGACGGCAACGTCGCGACGATGACGTCCTCCAACGGCGAGGGCTCCGGCTGGGTCGTGCCCGGGACCGGCGTGATCGCCAACAACATGCTGGGGGAGGACGACCTCTTCCCCGGCGGGTTCCACACCGCGCCTGCCGGCGAGCGGGTGTCCTCGATGATGGCGCCGAGCCTGGTGGTCGGGCCCGACGGCGACGTGCTCCTGGCGCTCGGCAGCGGCGGGAGCAAGCGCATCCGCACGGCGCTGCTGCAGGTGCTCGCGGGCGCGGTCGACCAGGTCCGGCCGCTCGTCGACGCGGTCGAGGCGCCCCGCCTGCACTGGGACGGCGAGCAGCTCCACGCGGAGCCCGGGTGGTCGGAGGAGGCGCTCGCCGCGCTCGAGGCCCGTTGGCCGGTGACGCGGTGGGCCGCGCGCGACCTCTACTTCGGGGGCGTCCACGCCGTCGCCCCGGGCGCCGCGGCCGGCGATCGCCGTCGGGGCGGCGACGCCACCGTGCTGTAGCACCCAAAAGACACGTTCTCGCGACGCAGGGCGTACACATCTGTACGCCGTGCGTCGCGGGTTCGATCCGTAGGCTTGGTCCCTGATGGCGTCGCTGACCGAGCTGGCCCGGTTCCACACCGCGCTCGACCCGCGCGGCGTGAGCCACCTCCAACGCCTGGTCGCGGGCTGGGGCCTCCTGTCGGACTTCTGCTTCGCCGACCTGCTCCTGTTCGCCCCGACGATCGACGCGGAGGACGGGGACAAGTTCCTCGTGCTCGGCCAGGTCCGCCCGTCCACCTCGCAGACCGTCTACCGGGCCGACTGGATCGGCACGGTCGTGGCCGAGGAGGAGCGCCCCCTGGTCAGCCGGGCCTTCCGCCTCGGCGAGATCATCGAGGGCGAGACCACCATCGCCGCCCTGAAGGAGAGCGTGCGCACCCTGGCCATCCCCGTGCGCTGCCGCGGCGAGGTGATCGGGGTGCTCACCCGGGAGTCGGCCCCGTCGTTCGGACGACAGCCCGGTGAGCTCGAGCGCACCTACGTCGACATCTTCAACCGCTTCGCCCGGATGATCGTCGCCGGCGACTTCCCCTTCGACGCGCAGGACGCCGAGACGGAGGAGGCACCGCGGGTCGGCGACGGCGTGATCCTCCTCGATGCCGCGGCGCGCGTGGAGTACACGTCGCCGAACGGCGTGTCCGCCCTGCACCGCATCGGTTCCCACGGCAACGCGGAAGGACTCCGCTTCGGCGAGCTCGGCCTCGACGACTCGATGATCCGCACCGCCTTCTCGATCGCCGCGCCGGTCACCGAGGAGATCGAGCGCGGCCCGGAGATCACCGTGCTCATCCGGTGCATCCCGCTGATCGACCACGGCGCCGTGTCGGGCGCGGTCGTGCTCACCCGCGACATCTCGGAGCTGCGCCGCCGGGACCGCCTGCTGATGTCGAAGGACGCGACGATCCGCGAGATCCACCACCGCGTGAAGAACAACCTGCAGACCATCTCGTCGCTGCTGCGGCTGCAGAGCCGGCGGTTCGCGTCGCCGGAGGCGAAGCTCGCGATCGAGGAGTCGGTGCGCCGCATCCGCTCCATCGCGCTCGTGCACGAGATCCTCTCCCGCGAGGCGGGCGACGACGTGGCGTTCATCGAGATCGTGCGCCCGCTCGTCCGCATGGTGGAGGAGGGCATGTCCTCGCCCGATCGGCCAGTGACCTTCCTCGTGGAGGGGGAGGCCGGCGTGCTGCCGGCCACCGTCGCGACGCCGCTGGCCGTGGTGCTGAACGAGCTGCTGCAGAACGCCATCGACCACGCCTTCCCGGCCGAGCTGGACCTGCAGGCCGCGCCCGGCACGGTGGTGGTGCGGCTCGACAACGACGGCGACCGCCTGCGGGCCAGCGTCGAGGACGACGGGGTGGGCCTGCCCCACGGCTTCGAGCTGGCCGACGCCACCGGCCTCGGCCTGTCGATCGTGCGCACGCTCGTGCAGAGCGAGCTGGTGGGCCAGATCTCGATGAGCCGCGGCTCCGGCCTGTACCCCCGGCCCGGGACGAGGGTCGACCTCGAGGTCCCGGTGGCCGAGCGCGAATAGGGGTTCGAAACGAGACCGACCTCCCACGGGGGGAGGTCGGGCGGGATCGAGCCGAGGCTCGGGAGATCAGGCGGTGCGGCGCTGGCGGGCGACGTACTGCTTGCGGAGCTGGCGGCGCTCCTCCTCGGAGGTGCCGCCCCAGACGCCGGAGTCCTGGTTGGTGGCGAGGGCGTACTCGAGGCACGGGGCCTGGGCCTCGCACTCCTGGCAGACGGCCTTGGCGTTGTCGATCTGCTCGATCGCGGGGCCGGTGGTGCCGACCGGGAAGAACAGGTCGGGATCGGTGTCCCGGCATCGGGCGAGGTCACGCCAGTCGTCGCGCTCGAGCGACAGGGTGAGGGGGCGACTTTGGGCGAGGGCCACGACGTTCCTCCGCGGCGTTCAGGGGGTCACGGGATGTGACGAGAGAATGTGACGTGCTTCACATGCCGCCGCGGTAGCCTCCGCCGGAGGGATGCGCGTGTGGCTGTGTTGCACAGGGTATCGGTCATGCGCTAACGGCTGCAAGCAGTTTTTTGTTCATCGAAGGTGTCATTTTCGATGCTCGTCCTTGGTCATCGGGGTGCTTCGGCATCCTTACCCGAGAACACGCTGGGCGCTTTTCGGGCTGCCCTCGACCTCGGGGCCGACGGGGTGGAGCTCGACGTGCGCCGGACGGCCGACGGCGGCCTGGCCATCCGCCACGACGCCGAGCTGCCCGACGGCCGGCCCGTGGTCGAGGTCCGGACGGCCGACCTGCCGCCGGACGTCCCGCTCCTGGACCAGGTCCTCGACGCCTGCGCCGGCGCCGAGATCGTCAACGTCGAGCTCAAGAACTGGCCGGCCGACGTCGACTTCGACCCCGCAGAGCAGCTGGCCGACCAGGTGGTGGCCCTCCTCGACGCCCGCGGCCAGCTGGCCGACGAGCACCTCCTCGTCACCTCGTTCCACCTGCCCACCGTCGACCGCTTCCGGGCGCTGGCGCCCGCCCTCCCCACCGGGTTCCTCGTCATCAACGCGGACGAGCCCGAGGCACTCGTCGCCCGCGTCGCCGACGCCGGGCACCGGGCACTCCATCCCCACCACCTCTTCGTCACCGAGGACCTCGTCGACCTCGCCCACGCCGCCGGCCTGGCGTTGAACACCTGGACCGTCGACGACCCCGACCGCATCACGTGGCTGGCCGAGATCGGCGTCGACGCAGTGATCGTGAACGACCCAGCGAGCGCGCTCGCGACGTTGGGCCGATCGCACGGCGGCTGACGGCTCCCGCCGGTCACCATCACGCACGAGCGGGGCGGGGGGCTCGCCGGGGGGCAGCGCCCCCCTGGCCCATCTACGGCATGACCAAGTCCAAGACGTCCGGTTGGTGCCGGATCTCCAGGCGCTCGGTGTCGCCCAGGTGGTCGCCGTCGACCTGGTACGGGAAGGGCCCGTAGCCCTCGACGACCAGGCCCTCGAGGTCGACGCGGTGGTCGGTCCAGCGGGAGCTGCGCAGGTGCTTCCCGTTGCCGAGGGCCGAGGCGACGATCCGCAGCATCCGCGGGAAGCTCATCGTCCGGACCGTGACCATGGCCAGGCCGCGGTCGAGCGTGGCCTCGGGCGCGAGGTCGAGCGAGATGTTGCCCAGGTACGTGTACGGGTTCGTGTTCAGGCAGATGGCCAGGTAGGCGTCGTCCACCACGCTGCCGTCGTCGTGGTGGACGGCGAACCGCGGGCGGCTGTGGTCGTAGTGCCGGAACCAGGTGGTGAAGCCGGCGTACACGAACAGCGGGTGCCCGGCGTAGCGCTTGAGCTGGGCCCGCCGCTCCACCTGCTCGACGACCGCGGCGTCGAACCCCATGCCGACGTGGAACAGGAAGTAGCGGCCGTTGACCGAGCCGAGCCCGACCCGGCGGATGCTGCCGCGGGCCAGCGCGGCGAGCAGGTCGCCGGTGGCCTCGATCGGATCGTTGGGGAAGCCGATCGTGCGGGCGAACACGTTCGTCGACCCGCCGGGCAGGGCGGCCAGGGCGCACGACGACCCGGCCAGGCCGTTGGCGGCCTCGTTCAGGGTGCCGTCGCCCCCGAGCACGACGACGACCTCGGTCCCGGAGCCTGCCGCGCCGAGCGCGAGCCGGGTGGCGTGGCCCCGCCGGCTCGTCTCCGCCACCGTGAGGTCGTGGTCCGCCGACAGCGCCTTTTGGATCACCACCTTGCCCCGGGGCGTCACCGACGACGCCGAGGAGTTCACGATGAGCAGGACCTTCATGGCCCCGAGGAACCTAGTGGTCGCCGGATTGGAAGCCCCTGGGGTGGTCTGCGAGCATGCCCGCCATGCACGTCGTCGTCTGTGTGAAGCAGATCCCCGATCCCGCCGAGCCGGGCAAGCTCGAGGCCGACAACACGCTCGACCGGAGCGGCAAGCTCATCCTCGACGAGTCCGACAGCTACGGCGTCGAGATGGCCCTCCAGCTGGTCGACAAGGCCGGCGGTGGCGAGGTGACCCTCGTCTCGATGGCCCCCAACAACGAGACCAGCGGCCTGCGCACGGCGCTGGCAATGGGCGCGGCGAAGGCCATCCTCGTGTCCGATGACGCGCTCTCGGGCGCCGGCGCCCTCGACACGGCCAAGGTCCTCGCCGCCGCCATCAAGCGGGCCGAGCCGGACCTCGTGCTCGCCGCCACGGAGTCGAGCGACGGCTACACGGGCACCGTCCCCGAGCAGATCGCGGCGCTCCTCGGGCTCCCGTCGATCACCTTCGCGAAGGAGATCCACCTCGACGGCGGCACCGTGGCGGTGCAGCGCCAGACCGAGGCGGGCTACGACGAGGTGACCTCGCCGACGCCGGCGGTCGTGTCCGTCACGGCCGGCGTGGTCGAGCCCCGGTACCCGTCCTTCAAGGGGATCATGGCGGCGAAGTCGAAGCCGGTGGACGAGCTGAAGCTCGCCGACCTCGGCATCGACGCCGGCTCGGTCGGGTCGGCCGGCGCCGGCCAGGAGATCATCGCCGTCGAGGACGCCCCCGCCCGCGAGGCGGGCGAGATCGTCGAGGACGACGGCGAGGCGTTCAACCGCATCGTCAGCTTCCTCGACGGCCTCAAGGTCATCTAAGAGAAGGAACCCATGGCTCTCAACCGCATCTGGGTGTACGCCGAAGCCGCCGACGGCAAGGTCAGCCCCCTCACCCTCGAGCTCCTCACGAAGGCCCGGTCGCTGGGCGGCACCGTCGAGGCCGTCTACGCCGGCGCCGACGGCGACGCCGTCGCCGGCCCGCTCGGCGCGCACGGCGCGACGAAGGTGCTCGCCACCGGCGACCTGGGCGGCTCGCTGCCCGGCGTGCCGGTCGCGTCGGCCATCGCCAAGGCCGTCGCCGACGGGAACGGCCCCGACCTCATCCTCCTCGGTACGAGCTACGACGGCCGTGACGTCGCCGCCCGCCTGTCGGTGGCCGTCGACAAGCCGGTCCTCACCAACAACGTCGACGTCGAGGTGAGCGGCGACGACGTGGTCGTCACGGAGCCGATCTTCGGTGGCACCAAGCTCGTGAAGACGAAGTTCGGGGCCGGTGCGCCGTACATCGCGCTCGTCCGGCCGAAGTCCTTCGCCGCGGAGGAGTCCGGCGGCGGTCCCGCCCCCGTCGAGGCCCTCGAGGTCACCGACGCGGGCCAGGCCAAGATCGTCAACCGCCACGTCGAAGAGGCCACCGGCCCGAAGCTCGACGAGGCCGCCGTGGTCGTCTCCGGGGGCCGCGGCCTCGGCGAGAAGGACAAGTACCAGATGATCGAGGACCTGGCGAAGCTGCTGAAGGCCGCGCCGGGCGCCTCGCGGGCCATCGTCGACGCGGGCTGGGTGCCGTACAGCTACCAGGTGGGGCAGACCGGCAAGGTCGTGAAGCCGACCGTGTACATCGCGGCGGGCATCTCGGGCGCCACGCAGCACCTCGTCGGCATGAAGGGCTCGAAGAACATCATCGCCATCAACAAGGACCCCGAGGCGCCGATCTTCTCGGTGGCCGACCTCGGCATCGTGGGCGACGTCCACAAGGTCCTCCCCAAGCTCATCGAAGCGCTGAAGGCTCGCTAGAGGCCGAGCTCCTCGGGGGCGACGGCGAAGGTGTCGCAGGCGGCCAGCTCGCCGCGCTCGAACCCGACCCGGAACCAGCGCTGCCGCGCCGCGGACGAGCCGTGGGTCCAGGACTCCGGCTCCACCTCCGCTCCGGCCTGCTCCTGCAGGCGGTCGTCGCCGATCGCGGCGGCCGCGTCGAGCCCCTCCTCGATGTCGCCGGGCTCGATCAGCCCGCGGTCCTGGGCGGAGTGGCCCCAGACGCCGGCGTAGCAGTCGGCCTGCAGCTCCAACCGCACCGACTGCTCGTTGGCCCGGGCGGGATCCTGCTGCCCGGCCCGGTGGACCCGCGCGCTGTCGCCGAGGAGGTTCTGCACGTGGTGCCCGAGCTCGTGCGCGAGCACGTAGACGCGGGCGAAGTCGCCGGGCGCGTCGAAGCGGCGCTCCAGCTCCTTGAAGAACGAGAGGTCGAGGTAGGCGTGCTGGTCGGCCGGGCAGTAGAAGGGCCCCACCGACGACGGTGCGCTCCCGCAGCCCTGGGTCGAGACCGCGTCGGTGAACAGCACGAGGGTGGCCGGCGCGTAGTCCGATCCGAGGCCCTCGTCGCCGGCCCAGAACTCCTGGAGGTCGTCGAGCGCAGCCGACATCTCCTCCACGAGAGGCTGCTCGGCCGGGTCCACCGTGCCGGAGGGGCTCCCCTGGATCTGGCTGAAGATGTCGGTGACGTCGCCACCGCCGCCGCCTCCGCCGAGGAGCAGCGAGACGACGAGGGCGATCACGCCGACGATGCCGCCCCCGGCCGCGAGCCCGGCGCCCCGGCCCCGACGGTCCTCGAGGTTCTCGCTGAGGCCTCCGCCCCGTCGCAGCTTCACCATGGGCCCGACCTATCCCCGACCTGACGGCGCGTCATCCGTCTAGCGTCCGGCTGATGTCCATGAAGGACCGGACGAGCTGGACGAACTGGGCGGGCAACCAGTCCTGCGCCCCCGTGGAGATCGCGCAGCCCGCGCACGAGGCCGAGCTCGCCGGCATCGTCGAGCAGGCCGCCGCGCGGGGCCAGCGCGTGAAGTGCGTGGGCGCCGGCCACTCGTTCACGCCCATCGCGTGCACCGACGGCGTGCTCGTCGACCTCAGCCGGTACGGGCGGGTGGTCCGCCACGACGGGGAGGCCCGCACGATCACGGTCGAGGCCGGGATCACCCTCGCACGGCTCTGCGAGGAGCTCGACCGCCGCGGCCTCGCCCTCGAGAACATGGGCGACATCGCCTACCAGTCGATCGCCGGCGCCACCGCCACGGCCACGCACGGCACAGGCTGGCACTTCGGCAACATCTCGAGCCGCATCGTCGGGTTGCGGGTGATCGCCGGCGACGGCTCCATCGTCGAGGCGACGGCCGAGCAGAACCCCGAGGTCCTCGACGCGGCGCGGGTCGGCCTGGGCGCGCTCGGCGTCGTGTCGACGATCACGCTGCAGGCGGTGCCGGCGTTCCGGCTCCACGCCATCGAGGAGCCGATGCGGCTCGACGAGCTCCTGTCCGACTTCGACGGCTACATGTCGAGCGCCGACCACGTCGAGTTCTACTGGGTGCCCCACACGGGGTGGGCCCTGACCAAGCGGAACCGCCGCACGGACGAGCCCCCCGCGCCGCGCCGCCGGGCCAAGGAGCTCTACGACGACCTGCTGCTGCAGAACCTCGGGTTCGGCGCGCTGTGCCGCATCGGGCGGTGGCGACCCAGCCTCATCCCGCGGCTGGCCAAGATCCTCCCGTCCACCGGGCGGCTCGAGTACACGGACCGCAGCGACAAGGTCTTCACCAGCCCGCGGCGCGTGCACTTCTACGAGATGGAGTACGGCATCCCGCGCGAGGCGGTGCCGGAGGCGCTCGATCGCGTGCGGCGGCTGGTCGACGAGCTCGGCATCCAGCTGAGCTTCCCGGTCGAGGTGCGCGTCGTCGCGCCCGACGACATCCCGCTGTCGACCGCCCACGGCCGCGCCACCGGCTACATCGCCGTGCACGTGTACCGCGGCACCCCCTACGACGCGTACTTCCAGGGCGTCGAGCGGATCATGGACGACTACGGCGGCCGTCCCCACTGGGGGAAGATGCACTTCCAGCGGGCCGAGACGCTGGCCGGGCGCTACCCGCGCTGGGACGACTTCCAGGCGGTGCGCCGTCGCCTCGACCCCGACGGGCGCTTCGCCAACCAGTACCTGGACCGCGTGGTGGGGACCCTGGCCGGCTGAAGGCGCGAGGTTGTGTTGTCTGGACTACAGAACGCTCCCCCTCGAGGGAGGATCATGGCGGCGTGAGCGAGCACGGGGGCGCGGGCCGGCGGTGGCTGCGGCGCGCGGGCCGCGCGCTGTGGTCGAACGAGCCGGGCGCGATCGAGCTGCTGCTCGGGCCCCAGGAGGCCGTGTCGGTGTGGGCGCGGGCCTCCTCGTACTGGGGCACCGCGCTGGCCGCGCTCGTCGTGATCGAGCTGTCGCTCCCGCGGGCCCACATCGAGGGGCTGCACGCGGCGCCGACCATCGTGCTCTCCGCCATCGCGGTGGTCATCGGCCTGGTGACGCTGCGCCTGCGGCACCGGCTCACGCGCCGCTCCATCGGCGTGCTGGTGGCGGGTGGGAGCACGGGCCTGCTCCTCGAGCTGTACCTCATCGGTCCCGATCTCGGCATGGGCGCCGTCGTCCCCGCGCTCGGCTGCGTCCAGGCCTTCCTGTACTTCCGCCGCCGTGGGGCCGTGCTCATCGCGGCGGGGGTGTCGGTCGGCTACGCGGTCGTGCTCGCGACCCGGGACGGCAACGCTGCCCCCCACCTGCGTTGGGCCATGTTCACGTCGGCGATCGGGGTGTCCGCCGCCGTCATCGTCTGGGTGGTCGGGCTCGTCGAGCGCCTGGCGGTGCAGGAGCGCGAGGCGCGGGCACGGCTCGACGAGGCCCACGCGAAGCTGGCCGAGGCGCACGCGCAGCTCGAGCAGCAGGTCGACCGGCAGGTGGAGGAGATCGGCTCGCTCCGGCGGCTGCGGCAGTTCCTGTCGCCCCAGGTGGCCGAGGCGGTCCTCGAGCGCGGGATGGAAGCCCTCGCGCCGCACCGGTCGCGCATCGCGGTGGTGTTCTGTGACCTGCGCGGGTTCACGACGTTCTCGAGCACGGCCGAGCCCGAGGAGGTCATGGAGGTCCTGGACCGGTACTACGTGACCGTGGGTCGTGCGCTGCAGGCGTGCCACGCCACGGTGGGCACCTTCGCCGGTGACGGGATCATGGCGTACTTCGGTGACCCGGTCCCGCACGAGGACCCCGCCGGGACGGCGGTGGAGATGGCGGTGGCGCTGCGGTCGCCGATGCGCGAGGTGGTGGCGGGCTGGCGGCGCCGGGGGTTCGACCTGGGTTGTGGCATGGGCATCGCGTACGGGTACGCGACGATCGGTCCCGTCGGGTTCGACGAGCGCACCGACTACACCGCGCTGGGGCCCACCGTGAACCTCGCGTCGCGGTTGTGCACCATGGCCGAGGACGACGAGATCCTCATCGACGGCCGGGCCTTCGAGGCGGTCGAGCACCGGGTGCGGACGGAGGAGCGCGTCGTCCAGGTGCGCGGGTTCCGCGCTCCGGTGACCGCGCACAACGTCCTCGACTGGTGCACCGGCTCCGGCTGAGCGTTGATGTCGATCAGACGAGCGGCCAGGGGTAGCGCCGACCTGTCGGGTCGATGGGGAAGCGGCCCGCGTCGACGACGGCGCGGGCGCGGGTGACGAGGGCGTCGCGCTCGAAGGGGTCGAGCAGCGCGGCGAGCGGATCGGGCACCTCGGCCTCCGCGAAGCGGGCCACGTCCTCGAGGATCGGGTCCGGGATGGCCTCGCCGCCGAACTCCCAGATGACCGTCCGCAGCTTGAACTCGTGGTGGAACATCAGCCCGTGGTCGATGCCCCGGATGCGGCCCTCGCCGTCGAGCAGCACGTGCCCGCTCTTGCGGTCCGTGTTGTTGCCCACGAGGTCGAACGCGCACACGGCCCGCAGCGCCGGGTGGTGGGCCTCGTCCTCGTAGAGGGTGTAGTAGTGCTGCTCGAAGTCGGCGTCGACGACGTCCTGGAGCGATCCGAGGCCGAGGGGACCCTCCCGTTGCACCGTGACCGGGACGAGGTCCCACCCCAAGGCCACCGAGAGCTCGTACGCGGCCACCTCGCGCTGGTGCAGACCGGAGGGGAAGTCCCAGAGCTCCCGCTCGCCCTGCCGCGGCTTGTAGACGGCGTGGCGGAGCTCGTCGCCGCAGCGCACCTCGCACAGGAACGTGGCGTTGGAGCTCCACGGCATGCGGCCGACCACGGACACGTCGCCGTGGAGCAGCGCCTGGGCGACGGGGAGGTCGGCCTCCGGGGGCGCCATCGAGCTCAGTTCATCCGCGGGCAGGGATGCCCGTCCGGGTCGACGGGCAGGCCGCAGAACCGGCAGGCGGGCCGACCGGCGGCGACGACCTCCCGGCTGTGGCGCACGAACCCCGACACCTGCGCTCGGTTCAACCGGACCTGCACCTTGCCGCCCACCTCCTCCGGCTCCTCCTCCGCTTCCTCGACCAGCTCCTCGAGCACCACGATGATGCGGTCCTCGGGCTCGTCGTAGGCGACGCCGATGGGCCCCACCGTCCACAGCTCCTGGATCGGCTCGACGAGCTCCAGGTCCTCGCCGGTCGCGACGCCGTAGGGCGCGGGGTCGAGGTCCTCCAGGAGCCCGTCGAAGTAGTCGGCGAGCGCGGCCACCTGCTGCTTCTCGCAGCGCACGGTGACGACGAGGTCGCCGTCGCGGGCCTGCAGGTAGAACACCCGCTGCCCCGGCGGCCCGACGGTCCCGGTGGTGAACACGTCCGGCGAATCCAGCTCGAACGACGTCATCGGGCGAGCCCCGCGGTCGATGGCCGGTGGCCCGATGACGTGCGTCGCCGCTGCGCGGCGCCGGGATGCCTGTGCTGCTGGGTCCCTCGCTGACGCTCGCTCATGACGGCACGAGGGCGGTGAGGTCGCCGGTGGAGTTCACGGCGAGGACGACGGGGCCGTCGGGGGCATAGAGGATCGCCGACACCGAGCAGGGCGACACGACGATCCGCTGGAACAGGTCCAGGTGCGTGCCGAGGGCGTGGGCGACCGCGGCCTTGATCGGGTCGGCGTGGGAGACGGCCACGACGGTCTGGCCGGGGTGCTGCGCCCGCAGCGCGTCGATGGCGCCGGTGATGCGGGTCTGCATCTCCGTGAACGACTCGCCGCCGGGGAAGCGGAACCCGCTCGGGTTGCGCTGCACGGTCCGCCACTCGGGCTTCTTGTAGAGGGACCGCAACCGGGCCCCCGTCCAGTCGCCGAAGTCGCACTCGAGCAGCCCCTTGGCCGGCCGGACCCGCAGGCCGAGCGCCTTCGCGATCGGTGCGGCCGTCTCGCGGGTGCGCTCGAGCGGCGACGCGTAGACGGCGCCGATGCGGCGCTGCCCGTTCTGCAGGGCCGTGATCCGTGCCGCCACCGTCTCGGCCTGGGCCAGGCCCTGGTCGGACAGGTGGAGGCCGGTGGCGCGGCCCGGCAGCACCTTGCCGGTGGTCGGGGTCTGCCCGTGACGGACGAGCAGGACGAGTGTGGGAGCCGGGGGAGCGGCGGGCCGGGCCATGGTCGGGAGCCAACCTATCGTCGGACCCGTGCCTCCCGACCGCCTCGCCGCGCTGCTCGAGGTCGAGCGCGAGGTGGTCGACTGCCGGGCCTGCCCGCGCCTCGTGGCGTGGCGCGAGTCGGTGGCGGCGGAGCCGCGGGCGGCCTTCCGGGGCGAGCAGTACTGGGCCCGGCCGGTGCCCGCGTTCGGGGATCCGGCCGCCCGGATCGTGATCGTGGGCCTGGCCCCCGCCGCCCACGGCGCCAACCGCACCGGGCGGATGTTCACGGGTGACCGCTCCGGGGACTTCCTCTATGCCGCGCTCCACCGCACCGGCTACGCCAACCAGCCCACGAGCACCTCGCGCGACGACGGCCTGCGCCTGCGCGACGTGTGGATCACGGCGCCGGTGCGGTGCGCGCCGCCCGCCAACAAGCCCACCCCCGCGGAGCGGGACCGCTGCCTGCCGTACATGGAGCGGGAGCTCGCCGTGCTCGACGCCCGCGTGTTCGTGGCGCTCGGCGCGTTCGGCTTCCAGGCCCTGTGCCGCACCCTCGGCGTCGGGTCACCGCGCCCGCGGTTCGCGCACGGGGTCGAGGTGCCTCTCCCGGACGGGCGCTGGATCCTCGGCAGCTACCACGTGAGCCAGCAGAACACCTTCACCGGCACCCTCACCGAGCCCATGTTCGACGCCGTCCTGGCCAGAGCGAAGCTCCTGGCCGGCTGAACGTCTGTGTGCCACCGACGGCGCATCGCGCCGCATCTGGCGCACAGACGTTGTATCGCCTACTGCAGCGCGAGGAGCTCGCCGGCCGCGTAGACGACCGCGGTGAGGCCGAGGAACGAGGCCACGGTGACGCGGAGGCGGCGGTCGGCGGCGCGGATCGTGAGCGCGGCGCCGACGCGCGCGCCGGGGATCACGCCGGCCACGAGCGCGGCAACGACCCGCCAGTCGACGTGGTCGAGCGCGACGTGCGTGATCGTGCCGGGGACCGCGAAGGCACCCACGCAGACCAGGGACGTCGCGATCGCGGCCTTGACCTCGAGCCCCGCCAGGGCGACGAACGCCGGCACCATGATCACGCCACCGCCGATGCCGAGCAGCCCGGACAGGCCGCCCGCCAGCAGGCCGATCGCGACGTAGCGGACGAGCAGCTCGCGCTCCGGCAGGCGCAGCCTCGCGGCACGGCCGGGAGCCTCCGGCGCGTCGGTCTCGGCGAGCGGCTCGTCCGGTGGCAGGCGGCTCGGCGAACGGCCCATCCGGTAGGACGACAGGAACAGCAGCGCGGCGG
>DATFFY010000057.1:0-7818 GCA_035249805.1 Acidimicrobiales bacterium
AGCGACGGGTCGGCCTCCACCATGGCGGAGAGCACGCGGGATTCGCTGCCGTACCGCCCCGCCAGGTGCGGCGCCGTGCCCGCGGGTGCGCCATCGGCCCCGAGCAGCGCGAGGCGGCGGGTGCGGCAGCGCTTGGCGGACCGGGGCAGCTCCTCGAGGCCCTCGACCAGCGCGTCGACGGTGTCCTCGGCCATCTCCCGGTACGTCGTCAGCTTGCCGCCGGTCACCGAGACGACGCCGCTGTCGGACACGAGCACCTTGTGCCGGCGCGAGAGGTCCGCGGTGCGGCCGCTGGTGGCCGCCTTCACGAGCGGCCGCAGCCCCGCCCACGTGCCGAGCACGTCGGTCGTCTCGAGGGGCTCGCGCACCGCGAGGTTGATCGCGCCCAGCAGGTAGGCCACGTCGTCGGGCGTGCACTGCGGCTCGTCGAGGGGCCCGTCGTAGTCGGTGTCGGTCGTGCCGATGTACGTGAAGCGGAACCCGCCGTCGTCGGTGGGCAGCCACGGCACCACGAACACCGAGCGCTTGTCCTTCGGCACGGGGACGACCACCGCGATGTCGTTGCGGACCTTCTCCCACGGCACCGTGATGTGGATGCCCTTGGCCGGGCGGATGGTGTCCGGGTGGGTCCCCTCGTCGAGGGCCCGCACGTCGTCGGACCAGACGCCTGCCGCGTTGACGACCGACCGGGCCGCCACGTCGAAGCGCTGCGGCCCGTCGGCGGTCTCGGCCTCCACGGTCGCGCCGCGGACCCGGCCCTGCTCGTCGTGCAGGAGGCCGACCACCGACGTGTGGTTGGCCACGACCGCGCCGTGCCCGAGCGCGGCGGTCCGGGCCAGCGTGAGGGTGAGCCGGGCGTCGTCGGCGGCCGCGTCGTAGTACAGGTACCCGCCGGCCAGCCGCCCCTCCGGGAGGGTCGGCATGTGCGCCACGGCCTCGTCCCGCTTCAGCCGCTTGTGGAGCTTCCCGATGCGGGCCCCGCCGGTGAGGTCGTACATCCACATCGCCGTGCCCAGGGCGCGGGCGATCTTCGGGTTGATGAGCCCGTCCTTGGAGAAGATCGGGATGAGGAAGGGGAGGAGGCGGACGAGGTGCGGGGCGTTGCGCCGGAGTCGCTGCCGCTCGCGCAGCGCCTCGTAGACGAGCCGCACGTCGCCGTTCTGGAGGTAGCGCAGGCCGCCGTGGACGAGCTTCGAGCTCTTGGACGACGTGCCGCTGGCGAAGTCGTCCCGCTCCACCAGCGCGGTGCGCAGACCCCGGCTCGCCGCGTCGAGGGCGACACCCGCCCCCGTGATGCCGCCACCGACCACGAGGACGTCGAAGGTCGTGTCCGCGAGGGCCTGGAGGGACCGGTCGCGGTCGAAGCTGCCGAGCGTCACGGGGGTGAGGCTATTCGGCGGCCCCGAGGCGGACCGAAGCGGCTTGTACCGTGGCCGTCGTGGCGGAGGGTGACCGGTACCCCTGGTACGACGGACGGTGGCTCGGCGCCTACGCCTCGGCCCGACGCATCCTCGCCGAGCGCCGCCCCGAGCTCGTCGAGCCCTTCGAGGAGGCGCTCGCCGTGCTGCGGGTGCCGCTGTCCTTCGAGGCGCGCGAGCTCCCCGGCCTGCTGGATCCCACCTCCCTGGCCGCGCTCGACGAGCTGATCCGCGGGTTCGGGCTGGCCGACGTCACCGCCCACGAGGCGACGCGCTTCGGCCGGCTGGTGGTCCACGACCACCCCGTGGTGCTCGACGTGCAGCACCAGCTGGTCGACCTCGTCAGCGAGCTGGCCGGGGAGCGGCTGGTCCCCAGCTACACGTTCGTCAGCCTCTACACGGGCCACGGGGTCTGCGCGGTGCACCTCGACGCGCCGCCGGCGAAGTGGACGCTCGACCTCTGCGTGCGGCAGAGCGAGCCCTGGCCGATCCACCTGAGCCGACCGGTGCCGTGGCCCGTGGACCTCGAGCTGCCGGGCGAGGGCTGGCAGGCGCGGATCACGGGCGACCCGGGGCTGCGGTTCCGGCCGGTCACCCTCGAGCCCGGCGGCGCGCTGTTCTTCGGAGGCAGCGGCCAGTGGCACTACCGGGACCCGCACCCGGGTGGTCCCGACGCCTACTGCGACCTCGTGTTCCTGCACTTCATCCCCGAGGGGGCGGAGGACCTCGTCCGCCCCGAGACCTGGGCCGACCTCTTCGACGCGCCCGAGCTCGCCGGCCTCAGGTACTCGGAGGTCCGGGTGACGAGCGAGGGGTGAGCCGGACGACGGGGATCGGACGCTCGGTCTTGCCCTGGTACCGCTCGTACCGCCCGTGGTTCACCCCGTTCACGAGCGACCACAGGCGCGGGTGCTCGGGATCGCCGCGCTCGACGACCTCGGCGACGGCGGCAGCGCGGCGGCGCTGCACCTGCACCTCGACCGCCGGCTGCGCCCGCACGTTGTGGAGCCAGCCGGGCGCCCGGTCGTCGCCGCCGTTGCTGGGGACGACCAGCCAGGCGTCGCCGTCCATCGCGTAGGTGAGGCCACTGACGCGGGTCTGCCCCGACCGCCGGCCGACGGTGCGCAGGAGGAGGGTCGGCACCTCGAGGAGCCGGTGGCCGATGCGCCCGTCGGTGTGCACGTAGAGCCAGTGGTGCGCCCGCATGAACGGGGTCTGCAGGCGCGTCACGAGCGACATGGCGCGGCAGCGTACGCCTCGGAGATCCCCGCGGGACCAGATGGCCGCGCAGTCTGCGCAATTTGTGAGCGAATGGGTCGAGACGTCCTCTCGACGGGTCCCCACCCCTCGGTCACACTGCGTTCCGTGGAGAACAACGGCGACCGCCAGGCCCTCATCGAGGCCCTCGAGGGCGTCGGCTCGGGCGGCGACCTGCGCGGTCGGCTGCTGCGGACGCGCGAGGTCGCGCTGCTGTTCCGGGTCTCGGAGCGGGCGGTGACGGACTGGGCCCGCCGGGGTCGGATCCCCTCCGTGCGGACCCCCGGGGGGCACCGGCGCTACCCGGCCGACGAGGTCTGGTCGCTCCTCCGCAACGGCGGCGTGTGACCCTCGCCACGGGCTTGCATCCCGTGGTCCCGGGGGCCGAGACTGCGCTTGACCTGCCCTCCGACACCCGAGAAGCCCCCCGACCATGGACCTCGCCTGGCGCCGCAACGCGGCATGCCGTGGACTGGACCCCGAGATCTTCTTCCCGGCCCTCGACGACGACGTCGTCGACGCGAAGGCCGTGTGCGGCGCCTGCCTGGTGCAGGAGACCTGCCTCGAGTTCGCGCTGACGGTCCGCGAGAAGGAGGGCGTGTGGGGCGGGGCCACCGAGAAGGAGCGGCGCCGCATCCTGCGGCAACGCCGACGGGCCTCCTAGACCGGCGCCGGTAGGTTGCCCCCCATGGCCGACCTGGGGTTCGCGCAGCACGGGGGGTGGCCGGTGGTGCTGGGCACCCTCATGGAGGGGCGCTCCCTCGACCGCGAGGTGAGCCGGGCCGCGATGGCCGAGATCCTCGACGGCGCGGCGAGCCCCGCCCAGATCGCGGCGTTCGTCGTGGCCCTGCGCATGAAGGGCGAGACGGTCGAGGAGCTGGTGGGGATGGTCGACGCGATGCTCGACGCCTCCGAGCGGGTGGTGCTCGACGACCTCGACAGCACGGTCGACATCGTCGGCACCGGCGGTGACCGGGCCCACACGATCAACGTCTCGACCATCTCGGCGATCGTCGTGGCCGGCGCCGGCGGGCGCGTGTGCAAGCACGGGAACCGGGCCGCCTCGTCGGCCTGCGGGGCCGCGGACCTGCTCGAGGCCCTCGGCGTGGCCATCGAGCTCGGGCCGGAGGGCGTGGCCCGGTGCGTCGCCGAGGCGGGCATGGGCTTCTGCTTCGCCCCGCGGTACCACCCGGCGATGCGCCACGCCGGGCCGTCCCGCCGGGACCTCGGCATCCCCACCGCGTTCAACATCCTCGGGCCGCTGTCGAACCCCGGCCGGGTGCGCCGGTACCTCCTCGGGGTGGCCGACCTCCGGGTGGCGGAGCGGATGGCCGGCGTGCTGGCGGCCAACGGGGCCGAGCGGGCCCTGATCGTGCACGGCGGCGACGGGCTCGACGAGCTCACCACCACCGGGCCGTCCACCGTCGTCGAGCTTCGGGACGGGGACATCCACCGGTGGGAGGTCGACCCCGGCGACCTCGGGCTGGCCCGCGTGGACCGGGAGGACCTGGTCGGCGGCGACCCGAACGTGAACGCCGACCTGGCCCGCCGGGTGCTGGCGGGGGAGCACGGCCCCCACCGCGACATCATCACGCTCAACGCCGGGGCCGGGCTCCTCGTGGCCGGCCTCGTCGACGACCTCGCCGCCGGCATCGACGCCGCCCGGCGCGCCCTGGACTCCGGCGCGGCCGTCGGGGCGCTGGGCCGCCTGGTCGAGGTCTCCCAGCGGGAGGCTGGACAGGGATAATAGTCGTTATTATCCTGGGCGGTGATGGCTGACGCCGCTCGCGTGCCCGATCTCGCCGCCCCGGCGGCGGACGATCCGATCCGCCAGAAGCTGATCGAGTCGGCCGCCCAGGTGTTCGCGGAGAAGGGCTACGACCGCGCCGGCGTGGCCGAGATCGCCCGCCGGGCGGGGTACACGACCGGCGCCATCTACGGGCGGTTCACGGGCAAGGCCGAGCTCCTGCTCGCCGCCATCGAGGCCCGCTCGAACAGCGAGCTCGACCAGCTCTTCGCCGAGCACCGCTTCGACGGCAAGGTCACCGACATCCTCACGACCGTCGGCTCGCACCTGGTCACCGACCCGGACGACGAGAACGGGGCCCTGCTGCTGGAGGCCTTCGTGGCCGCCCGGCGCGACCCGGAGGTCCGCCGCCTCATGCAGGGCGCGCTCGACCTCCGCGGCGATCGCCTGGCGGACCTCGTCGCCGAGGCCCAGCTCACCGGGGCGATCGATCCCGCCCTCGATGCCGAGGCCGTCGTCCGCTTCTGCCACGCGGTCGGCTTCGGCTTCCTCCTGTTCCGGGCCATCGACATGGACCTGCCGAAGGCCGGCCCCTGGGAGGACCTCATCGCTCGCCTCGTCGAGGCGCTCGACGCGAACCCAGCACTTCCACACCCGACAGACAACGAGGGGGACACGCAATGACCACCAACGAAGAGATGATCGGCCGTGCCGACGTCAACGACTTGGAGGCCATCCTCGCCATCACCGCGAAGGACGTGGACGAGCTCGTCCACGCCGTGAAGGACAACGCCGACGCGCTGTTCACCTGGAACTACGAGAAGGGCGAGCGTCCCGCGCTCAACAAGCTCTACGAGAAGGCCAAGGGCGCGCAGTGGAACGGCGAGACCGACCTGCCGTGGGACACGCCGGTCGATCTCGACCAGGTGGCTGCCAACGTCCCCCGCGACCCGGAGAGCGACCCGGTCTTCGTGGCCGCCACCCGGCCCGGCGGCCCGCTGCACCACTGGGGCGAGAAGGAGTGGCACCAGCTCATCATCGAGACGCAGAACTGGACCATGAGCCAGTTCATGCACGGTGAGCAGGGGGCCCTGCTGTGCACGGCGAAGATCGTCGAGACGGTCCCGTGGATCGACGCGAAGTACTACGCGGCCACCCAGGTGATGGACGAGGCCCGGCACGTCGAGGTGTTCGCCAAGTACCTCGACACGAAGCTGAACGGGCACTACCCCCTCAACGCCCACCTCGGCATGCTGCTGGACGACATCATCCAGGACAGCCGCTGGGACATGACCTACCTCGGCATGCAGATCATGGTGGAGGGCCTCGCCCTCGCCGCCTTCGGCTTCATGCACATGGTCACCGAGGAGCCGCTGCTCAAGCAGCTGCTCCGCTACGTCATGAGCGACGAGGCCCGCCACGTCGCCTTCGGCGTCCTGTCGTTGAAGGAGTACTACGGCGAGCTCACCGACGCCGAGATGCTCGAGCGCCAGCAGTTCGCCTTCGAGACCGCCGTGCGCATGCGCGACCGCTTCCTCCAACAGGAGGTGTGGGAGCGGATGGGCGTCGACGTCCGCCAGATGGTCAAGCTCCAGCTCGAGAACGAGGTCGACAAGAACGAGGACCCGTTCCAGCAGCTCCTGTTCTCGAAGATCGTGCCGAACTGCAAGAAGCTCGGCCTGCTCGACCGCAACGACGGCTGGCTCAGGAAGAAGTTCGGGGAGATGGGCGTGATCCAGTTCGAGGACTGGGTGGACACCGGCGAGGAGTACGACAGCCTCAGCCTGGCGGCGACCGGCGAGGCCCCGGCGAGCGGTTCGGCTGCAGCCGGCGCCGAGGTGGCGTAGTCTTCCCGAGACGAACCTCCGGTCCAGATCGGGGGGCGCGGGGCCCGACGCTTCGGGGGGAGCGCCGGGCCCTGCCGCGTCCCGTACCCTCGGCCCGGTGAGCGCCCCTCGGTACCGCTGCACCAGCTGCGGCAACCTCACCCGGTTCGACGTCACGACCACGCGGCGGATGCGCTCGTTCCACCACTACACCGTGGGCGGCGAGCTGACCGTCGAGGACCCGGAGGTCCTGGAGGAGCGGGTCGAGTCGGTCGTCTGCCGCTGGTGCGGCCCCAGCGGGGCGGTCGTGGAGGAGCCTGTCACTCCGCTCAGCCCCGACCACCCGCCCCCCAGAGCGGCGCCGTAGGCGCCGCTGTCACACTCCAACCGTAGGGTCCTCGGCATGCGCCTGCGGATCAGCTGCGACGAGTGCGCGATGGAGGGCACCTCGGCCTGCGAGGACTGCGTCGTGACCTACCTGTGCAGCCGGGAGCCGGACGAGGCCGTGGTGATCGACGTCGAGGAGATCCGGGCCCTCCGCCTCCTCGAGCGCGGCGGCCTCGCGCCGGCGCTGCGCCACCGCCGACGGACGGGATAGCCGACCCGCCGGTCCCCGGGGCTCCCCGGGACGACTGCTACCGTCGAGCGCCGGAGGATGCGATCTGGGGCTGCCGAACGCCCCGCCGCGACGCGTGCAGAAGCTCCATCTCGTTGGGACGACAACCGACAGCGCGGGCCTGATCCTCAGCGCCCGACGCGGCGCGCGGTCCGGCTCGTACACGCTGGTGCTGGACGACGCGCTGGCGGAGGCCGTCGAGGAGCTCCGCGCCCGTCAGGAGGAGGACGCCGCGACCGACGGCCGGTCGGGGCGGACCGCCCGCACGGAGAGCCGCCTCCCGATCGGCGAGATCCAGGCCCGGCTGCGGCGGGGCAAGACCGTCAAGGACGTCGCCAAGGACGCCGGCGTCGACCCGGAGTGGATCGAGCGCTTCGCCGCCCCCGTCTTCGCGGAGCAGGCCGAGACCATCGCCAAGGTCCAGGGCACGTTCCTCAAGCGAGCCCGCCTGGGGCCGTCGGGCATGCGCATCGGCGATGCCGTCCGCCGGAACCTGGCCGAGCGGGCCGTCGTCATGTCGCCCGACGAGTACACGCGGGCGTGGACGACCCACCAGCGACCGGACGGCCGCTGGCTCGTGCGGTTCGCGTTCCACTACCGCGGCAACGCGAAGACGCTGAAGTACGAGGTCCGGCCCGGCGGCGAGGTCAGCGCGACCGACTCGTTCACGTCGCAGATGTCGTACGTGGCGCCCCCGAAGCGGGCCACGCCGAAGCCGAAGCCGCTGCCGGAGGCGGCCGACACCTCGGCCAAGCGCGCGGTCGTGTCCACCGGCTTCCGACCGGACTCCCCGGCCAAGCCGACGTCGCGCCCGGCGAAGGAGCGGGAGCGAGCCACCGCGATCATGGACAAGGCCGCCCAGAAGCGGGCCGCCGAGGGCGAGAAGGCCGCAGCTCGCAAGGCGCGCGAGCGGTCCCGCATGCTGGCCCAGCGCGAGCGCGAGGCGCGCATCGA
>DATFFY010000058.1:0-2541 GCA_035249805.1 Acidimicrobiales bacterium
TGCGGGCGGCCCTGGCCGCCTCGGCCGCCCACCTCGGCGCCGGGTCACCTCGCAAGGCCATCGAGGCGGCGCGCGGCGCCGTCGACCTCGACATCGCCTCAGAGGCCGCCCACCGCCACCTCATGCAGGCGCTCGCGGCGGCGGGCGCGCGGGGTGAGGCGCTGCGGGTGTGGGAGCGGTGCCGCATCCTCTTGGTGGAGGAGCTCGGCGTGGACCCGTCGCCGGAGACCGAGGCCGTGTACCTCGAGATCCTCAACGCGTCGGCCGCTGTCGCCGCCGACCCCGATCCGCCGATCACCAGCGCACTGCCTTCGGGCGTCGTCACCTTCCTCCTGACCGACATCGTCGACTCGTCCGCCCTCTGGGACAAGGCGCCGGACGCGATGGCGGTGGCGCTCGAACGCCACGACGCGCTCGTCGCCGAGGTCGTCTCGAGCCACGGCGGCACCTTGCTCAAGTCGAAGCTCGAGGGCGACGCGACCGTCTCGGTGTTCGGCCGCGCCTCGGACGGCGCCGCCGCGGCCCTCGCACTGCAGGACGCTGTCGTCGCCGAGCCGTGGCCGGAAGGCGCGCAGCCGCGACTGCGGATGGCGATGCACACGGGCGAGGCCTTCGAGCGGGGGGGCGACTACTTCGGGCCCGCGCTCAACCGGGCTGCCCGGTTGCGGTCGCTCGCCGGAGCCGGTGACGTGCTGCTGTCGCAGGCCGTCACCGAGCTCGTGCGCGACCACCTCCCTGCCGAGGTGGTGCTGCGAGACCTCGGGCACCGCGACCTCCGGGGCCTGTCTCGGGGGGAGAACGTGTACTCCCTGGGCCGGGCCGACACCGGGGACGAGGACCGCGACCCACTTGCTGCTGCCGACGGCCCGGGCGCGCTCGTCCCACCACCCCTGCCGGTGGCGCTCTCGAGCTCCGAGCCGTTCGTGGGCCGGGGGGACGAGCTCACCACCCTCCTGGGGCTCTGGGACGGCGCGACAGCAGGGTCGCCGGCCGCCGCGTTCATCGGCGGGGAGCCCGGGGTGGGAAAGTCCCGACTGGCCGGCCAGATCGCCGCCCATGCCCACGACGGCGGTGCGATCGTCGTCTACGGCCGCTGCGACGAGGACCTCGCCGCCCCCCTCCAGCCCTTCCTCGAGGCCCTGCGCAGCCTCGTGCCCACGCTCGGCCCGGACCGGCTGGCCGCCGTCCGAGGCGTCGACGAGCTGGCACGAGTGGTGCCCGAGCTGGCCGAGCTGCTCCCCGACCGGGCTCCTGCGGTGCGGGCCGATCCGGACACCGAGCGGCTCGCGCTGTTCGACGCGGTGACCAGCCTGGTCGCGGCGGCGTCAGCCGAGCTGCCGGTGCTGCTCGTGCTCGACGACCTGCACTGGGCCGGCAAGACGACCCTGTCGCTGCTCCGCCACGTCCTGCGCGGGGCCAAGGGCACCCGCCTGCTCGTCGTCGGGACCTACCGGGACACCGAGCTGGCCCGCACGCATCCCCTGGCCGAGACGCTGGCCGACCTGCGGCGCGGCTCGGATGCCACCCGCGTGTCGCTCGGCGGCCTCGCCGCCGAGGACATCGACGCCTACCTCAGCGCCGTCGGGATCGACGACCGGGCCCTGGGCCGGGAGCTGGCCGAGGTCACCTCCGGCAACCCGTTCTTCCTGATCGAGGTGCTGCGCCACGTCGAGGAGACCGGCGGCACCTGGTCGCCGGGCAACCTGCCGGAAGGCGTCCGGGAGGCCACCGGCCGCAGGCTCTCGCGTCTGTCCGATGCCACCAACCGGGCGCTGTCGCTCGCCGCGGTGATCGGCACGAGCTTCGATCTGGCCCTGGTGGAACAGGCGCAGGGCAGCGACCTGGTGGACGAGATCGCCGAGGCCTGCCAGGCCGGGCTGGTCGTGGAGGAGCCGGGTTCGATCGCCCGGTTCCGGTTCGCCCACGCCCTCGTGCGCCAGGTCCTGCTGGCCGAGCTCGTGACCGTGAAGCGCGTGCGGATGCACAAGACCATCGCCGAGCTGATCGAGGCCGCGCCCGTGGGCCACGACCCCGACGCGCGGCTGGCCGACCTGGCCTACCACTGGTCCGAGTGCGCGTCGCTGGGCGATGCGGCCAAGGCGGTCGACGCCTGCCGTCGCGCCGCGGACCGGGCGATGGAGCGGCTCGCGTACGAGGAGGCCGGCGACCTCTACGGCATGGCGCTGCAGGTGCTCGACGACGGCGATGACCCGGACGGGGAGGCCCGGGCCACGCTGCACCTGGCCCGGTGCGACGCCCTGCTGACGGCAGGTGACGTGTCCGGTGCGCGCGACGCCATCGACGCGCTCGAGGCCGCCGCCCACGGCTCGGAGCGCCTCGCTGCCTGGTACACGACCTACGAGGGCCTCCTCGCCGTGCTGGCCGAGCCCGGCCGCCTGACCGAGATCGTGCAGTCGATCGGCGCGGCGGCCGGCGCGATGCGGGCCCTCGGCGACCTCCGGGGCGAGGCGCGCGCCCACTACGTGCACGCATCAGCACTGGAGCGGCTCGGGCAGATCGGCGCCGCCGAACGGGCGCTCG
>DATFFY010000059.1:0-3988 GCA_035249805.1 Acidimicrobiales bacterium
CCTCGAGCGGTGGCGGTCGTCGACGACGTGGCCACCACGGGCGCCACCCTGACCGCCGCGGCCCGGGCTCTCCGCGCCGCCGGAGCGGGAGAGGTCCTGGGGGTGATCGCCGCCCGGACCGCGCGGGGTGGCGAGGACTAGGCTCCCTCCACACACGCATCCCGGAGGTTCGCAACGAGTGGAGATCACCGTCAGCGCCCGGCACATCGACGTCTCACCTGCCCTCAGAGCGGCGGCCGAAGCGAAGCTCGGCCGCCTCAGTCGTTTTGGGGACGAGTTCGAGCGAGCGGAGGTGCACTTCGTCGAGGAGCGCAACCCCCGCATCGCCCACCGCGAGGTCTGCGACGTCGTCGTGGAGGGACGCGGGCGGCGCCTCCGCGCCAAGGCGGCGGCCGCCGACGCCTTCGCCGCGATCGATCTCGTCGTGGCCAAGCTGGAGCACCAGGTCCACTCCCTGAAGACCAAGCTCAGCCGCAGCCACGGCTGATCGCTAGATTGCCCGCGGATGGATCCCATCCGCGTCGTCATCTGCGACGACCACGCGCTGTTCCGGCGCGGCCTGTCCATGGTCCTCGAGGCCGAGGAGGGCATCGAGGTCGTGGGCGAGGCCGAGGACGGCGAGGCCGTCGTGCGGACCGTGGAGGAGCTGGCCCCTGACGTCGTGCTGATGGACGTCCGCATGCCGAAGCTGAGCGGGATCGAGGCCACGCGGGCGATCGCCGAGGCCGCGCCCAGCACCCGGATCGTGATGCTCACCGTCAGCGACGAGGAGGAGGACCTCTACGAGGCGATCAAGGCCGGCGCCGCGGGCTACCTCCTGAAGGAGATCTCGATCGAGGAGGTGGCGGAGGCCATCCGGTCGGTGGTCAGCGGGCAGAGCCTCATCACCCCGTCGATGGCCTCCAAGCTCCTCGCGGAGTTCAGCAACCTCTCGAAGAAGGCCGAGGCCCGCCAGGCCGTGCCCACCCCGCAGCTCACCAGCCGAGAGCTCGAGGTGCTCAAGCTGGTGGCCCAGGGGATGAGCAACAAGGAGATCGCCGCGGAGCTCTACATCTCCGAGAACACGGTGAAGAACCACGTCAGGAACATCCTCGAGAAGCTCCACCTGCACAGTCGGATGGAGGCCGTGGTCTACGCGGTCCGCGAGAAGATCCTCGATCTGTGACGTCTCGGGGCGGCAACGCCACCCTTTCGCCGCCTGCTGGTTGACCCCTCGGGGTCACTAGAGTTGGGCCCCTCATGGGCATGTTCGACCGGATCCTCCGCTCTGGGGAGGGCAAGAAGCTCAAGGCGCTGCAGTCCTTGACCCCCGACATCACGGCGCTCGAGCCGGAGATGGAGCGGCTCGACGACGCCGCCCTGAAGGCCAAGACCGGCGAGTTCCGCCAGCGGCTCGAGCGGGGCGAGGACCTCGACGACCTGCTGATCGAGGCGTTCGCGGTCGTCCGGGAGGCCGGCAGGCGAGTCCTCGGCCAGCGCCACTACGACGTCCAGCTCATCGGCGGGGCGGCCCTGCACTTCGGCTGGATCGCCGAGATGAAGACCGGTGAGGGCAAGACCCTCGTGTCGACCCTGCCTGCGTACCTGAACGGCCTGTCCGGCCACGGCACCCACCTCATCACGGTCAACGACTACCTGGCCCGCCGCGACTCCGAGTGGATGGGGCGGCTCCACCGCTGGCTCGGCCTCAGCGTCGGCCTCATCATCCCCGGCGACTTCGACGCCACGTACAAGCGCGAGCAGTACGGGGCGGACATCACCTACGGCACGAACAACGAGTTCGGCTTCGACTACCTCCGTGACAACATGGCGATGAGCCGCGAGCGCCAGGTCCAGCGGGGCCACCACTACGCGATCGTCGACGAGGTCGACTCGATCCTCATCGACGAGGCCCGGACGCCGCTCATCATCTCGGGGCGCGTCGCCGACGCCGCGCAGCTCTACTACAAGTTCGCCAGCATCGTCCGCGGCCTCCGCCGCGACGAGGACTACGAGGTCGACGAGCAGAAGCGGACCGTCTCGCCGACCGAGGAGGGCATCGAGAAGGTCGAGCGGGCGCTCGGCATCGACAACCTCTACGACGGCGTCGCCCAGAACCTCGTCCACCAGCTCCAGGCCGCCCTCCGGGCGAAGGAGCTGTTCAAGCGCGACAAGGACTACATCATCGCCACCGGCGAGGTGAAGATCGTCGACGAGTTCACCGGCCGCATCCTCGAGGGCCGGCGCTGGTCCGAGGGCCTCCACCAGGCCGTCGAGGCCAAGGAGGGCGTGAAGATCAAGGAGGAGAACCAGACCCTCGCCACGGTCACCCTCCAGAACTACTTCCGCATGTACGAGAAGCTCGCCGGCATGACGGGCACGGCCATCACCGAGGCGGCCGAGTTCGCGAACACGTACAGCCTCCACGTCGTCCCGGTGCCGACCAACCGGCCCTCCGCGCGCGACGACCAGGCCGACCTCATCTACAAGTCGGAGGAGGGCAAGTACCACGCGGTCGTGGACGACATCGCCGAGCGGTACGCCGCCGGCCAGCCCGTCCTCGTGGGCACCATCTCCGTGGAGAAGTCCGAGCGCCTCTCGCGGCTGCTGGACAAGCGGGGCATCGCCCACGAGGTCCTCAACGCGAAGCAGCACACGCGTGAGGCCGAGATCGTCGCGCAGGCCGGCCGGCTCCAGGCCGTCACGGTCGCGACGAACATGGCCGGCCGCGGCGTGGACATCCTCCTCGGCGGCAACCCCGAGGGGCTCGCGCTGCGGGACCTGCGGGCCCAGGGGCTCGACCCCGAGACGCCGGAGGGCGAGGTCCAGTACGACCTGCTCTTCACGAAGTACCAGAAGGAGACGCAGGCCGAGGGGGCGAAGATCCGCGAGCTCGGCGGCCTCTACGTCCTCGGCACCGAGCGCCACGAGTCGCGGCGCATCGACAACCAGCTGCGGGGCCGCTCCGGCCGCCAGGGCGACCCCGGCGAGAGCCGCTTCTACCTGTCCCTCGAGGACGACCTGATGCGCCTGTTCGCCACCGGCGCCATCAACTGGGTGATGGGCAAGGCGCTGCCGGACGACATGCCCCTCGAGGCGAAGATGGTCTCGAAGGCGATCGAGCGGGCGCAGACCACGGTCGAGCAGAAGAACGCCGAGATCCGGAAGAACGTCCTCAAGTACGACGAGGTGCTGAACGAGCAGCGCAAGGTCATCTACGCGCTGCGCGACCAGATCCTCGACAAGGCCGACCTCCGCGATCGCATCCTCCTGGAGCACGTGCCCGGCGCGGTGCAGTCGCTCGTCGACACGTACTGCGTGGCCGACTACCACGAGGAGTGGGACGTCGCGGGGCTGCACGCCGACGTCCTCACGTACTGGCCGTCGAAGCTGACCGTCGAGGACCTGGGCGCGGCCACGACCACGAAGGACCTGTTCGAGCTCCTCCGGGACGACGGCGTCGCGCACTACGAGGCCCGCGAGCAGGAGCTGGGCGCGGCGGTGCTGCGCCAGGTCGAGCGCCAGGTGATGCTCCGCATCATCGACACGCGGTGGCGCGAGCACCTCTACGAGATGGACTACCTGCAGGAGGGCATCAACCTGCGGGCGATGGGCCAGCGCGACCCGCTCACCGAGTGGCAGCGCGAGGGCTTCGAGATGTTCGGCCAGATGATGCAGGGCATCGCGCAGGACCTCGTCCGGTACGTGATGCACGTGCAGGTCCAGGTGTCCGAGCCGGCGAAGGCCCAGGCGGCTGCCGCCGCGGAGGCCGCCAAGCGCCAGGCCGAGCTCGCGGCGGCGCCGAAGGAGTCGGTCGACTGGGACAGCGAGGCCAAGGCCGACGAGGAGGAGGCCACCACGCCGGCCGAGGAGGCCGCCGAGGCCGAGACGGCTGAGGCCGAGACCGAGACGGCTGAGGCCGAGACGACCGAGGTCACCGAGCCGGAGGCCTCGCCGGCCGAGCCCGAGCCCGAGCCCGCGTCCACGTCCACGAGCGTGTGGGGGACCC
>DATFFY010000060.1:0-6069 GCA_035249805.1 Acidimicrobiales bacterium
GGCCTCGAAGCCCTCTCCCGCGGGGCAGCCGCGGCGGTGTTCGTCGATCGGGACCGGGCCGCCGGTCGTGCCATCCAGACCAACATCGAAACCCTGGGGTTCAGCGATCGGGCCGTTCTCCGCCTCCGGCCGGTCGCGGCCGAACTGGGCGCCGGACCGGAGGGGCCCCCGTTCGACCTCGCCCTCCTCGACCCGCCGTACGACTTCGAGGGCTGGGAGGACCTCTTCGCCGCCCTCCCGGCCTCCCTCGCGGTGGCGGAGTCGTCGCACCCGGTGAGCGCGGAGGGCTGGGAGGTGCTCCGGGCCAAGCGGTACGGCCGCACCCACGTCACGATCCTCGAACGACCGTGACCTGGGGGCCGGATGGGACGCCTTTCCGGCCCGGCGGTAGCCTCCTGCCGTGACCAGGGTCCTCTACCCGGGGTCGTTCGACCCACTGCACAACGGCCACCTCAACATCGTCGAGGTGGCGGCACGGCTGTTCGACGAGGTGATCGTCGCCTCCGTGCGCAACCCGCAGAAGGGCGAGACCCTCTTCGACCTCGACGAGCGCCAGACGATGATCGAGGAATCGGTCGCCCATCTGTCGAACGTCTCCGTGACGATGTTCGCCAGCCTCACGACCCAGCTGGCCCAGGAGCTGGGGGCCGACTTCATCGTGAAGGGGCTGCGCGTGGTCTCCGACTTCGAGTCCGAGCTGATCATGGCCCAGATGAACCGCCGCCTGACCGGGGTGGACACGCTGTTCATCCCGTCGGACCCGTCGCACTCGTACCTGGCCTCGAAGCTGATCCGGGAGATCGCCCGCTTCGGCGGCGACGTGTCGACGATGGTGCCCGAGCCGGTGGCCAAGCGCCTGATCGGGAAGTATGGGGCCTGACATGTCCGACCACGACCCCTACGGCTACGACGAACCCGAGGAGCGGCAGGCCTTCGAGCCCGAGCGCCCCCGGCTGCCCGGCTCCGACGTCGAGCACATGCTGCGGCGGCTGCACGATCTCGTGTCCTCGGCCCGGCCGATGCCGCTGTCGACCTCGGTCATGGTCAACCGCGACGAGGTCCTCGACCTCCTGGACGAGACGATCGAACGCCTGCCCGACGAGCTGCGGGCCGCCCGCTGGCTGCTGAAGGAGCGCGAGGAGTACCTCGCCAAGGTCCGCCGCGAGGGCGACGAGATCCTCGACCAGGCCCGCGCCCGCGCCGAGCGCATGGTGCAGCGCACCGAGGTCGTGAAGGCCAGCGAGGCCCGTGCCCGCAAGATCGTCGACCTCGCCGACGCCGAGGCCCGCCGGCTCAAGAACGAGTGCGAGGACTTCTGCGACCAGAAGCTGGCCAGCTTCGAGATCGTCCTCGAGCGCACCATGAAGATGGTGAACGCGGGCCGGGCGAAGCTGCAGGGCTCGCTCGACTCGGGCGCCGTGCCCGCGGTCGGCGACGGCGACCCGGCCCACGACGGGGAGGACGGCCCGGCCGTCTTCGACCAGGACATCGGCTGACCCACCGGTGGCTCGCCCGCCGCTGCTGATCGGGGTCACCGAGCTGCGGCGCCGCCCGGGCACCCAGCGCGAGGTGCGGGTGGCCGTCCCCGTGGAGGGCCTGGCCATCACGACCGCCCGCGTGCCCGAGGGCGCGGACGTGGAGGTCGACGGGGTGCTCGAGGCCATCGAGGGCGCGATCACCCTGCGCGGCACGGTCCGGGCGCCCTGGGTGGCCGAGTGCCGGCGCTGCCTCGACGACGTGGCCGGCGAGGTCGAGGTGGAGGTCGCGGAGGTCTTCGAGACCCGGCCCACACCCGGCGAGACGTACCCGATCGAGGGCGACGACATCGACCTCGAGCCCGTCGTGCGCGACGCCGTGCTCCTGCACCTCCCCCTCGCGCCCCTGTGCCGGGAGGACTGCCGCGGTCCCGCCCCGGAGGCCTTCCCGGCCGTCCCCGCCGACGAAGGCGAGGCCGGCGAGCCCGCCCGCGACCCCCGCTGGGCGGCGCTGGACGTGCTCCGCGAGGACCCGGGCCGCTAGCCTCTGCCGGCTATGGCCGTCCCCAAGAAGAAGACCTCCAAGGCCAAGAGCCGCAGCCGTCGGGCCAGCGCGTGGCGCCTCGAGGCCCCGGCCCGGAGCCTCTGCCCTCGCTGCGGTGCGACCAAGCTGCCCCACGTCGTCTGCGGGAACTGCGGCTGGTACGCCGGCCGCCAGGCCGTCGAGGTCGAGTAGCTGCTGATGCTTCCCGTCGCGATCGACGCGATGGGTGGGGACAAGGCACCGGAGGAGATCGTCGCCGGGGCCCATCGGGCCGTGGCCGAGCTCGGTGTCGATGTCGTGCTGGTCGGCCGGCCGGAGGTCGTGGGCCCGCTGGCCGGGGATCTGGAGGTCCTGCCCGCCTCCGAGGTCATCGCGATGGACGCGGACCCGGCCGCGGCCGTCCGCAAGCTGAAGGACTCGTCGCTCGTGCGCGCCGCGGAGGCCGTGCGCGACGGCAAGGCGTCGGCCATGGTCTCGGCCGGCAACACGGGCGCCACCATGGGCTCGGCCCTGCTCCGGATGGGCCGGATCAAGGGCGTGAAGCGGCCGGCCATCGCCACGCCGATCCCCGTCCCGGGCAGCACCCCCACCGTCCTCCTGGACGCGGGTGCCAACGCGGAGTGCACCGGCGACCTCCTCCTCCAGTTCGCCCAGATGGGCGCCGTGTTCGCCCGGGAGCGCTACGGCATCGAGGCGCCGCGCGTCGGCCTGCTGTCGATCGGCGAGGAGCCCGGCAAGGGCACGCCGCTCGTGAAGGAGACCCACGCGCTCCTCAGCGACCCTGACGCGCTGACGGCCGCCGGCGGCACCTTCGTCGGCAACGTCGAGGGCCGGGACGTCATGACCGACGGCGTGGACGTCGTGGTCACCGACGGCTTCACCGGCAACGTCGTCCTCAAGACCCTCGAGGGCGGGATGCGCACCCTGGTCGGGGCCATCTTCGAGGCCTTCGGGTCCACGCCGGAGGCCAAGGCGGCCAGCGACGTCCTCCTCCCGGCCCTGCTGCCGCTCTACTCCTCCGTGGACCCGGACAACACCGGCGGCGCCATGCTCCTGGGGGTCGACGGCCTCTGCCTCATCTCCCACGGCTCCTCGTCCGCGACGGCGATCGTGAACGCCGTCCGGGTGGCGAAGGAGCTCCACGACGCAGGGATCGTGGAGCGCCTGCGGGCGGCCGTCGCCCCCCTCTGACCAGGGCGGTCACAAGCGCACAAGCGGTGACCCCCGGTATGCTCCGGCACGCCGCGCCCGCCAGGAGGCCCGCCGTGCCTGCCGAGACCCACGTCGAACGAGGACCAATGGACCGTCAAGAGGTGTTCGAGCTCATCCGCGACCAGCTGGCGGAGATCCTGGAGATCGAACCGTCGGCCATCTCCGAGGGCGCCAGCTTCAGCGACGACCTCGAGGCCGACTCGCTCGCGCTCATCGAGCTGGTCGAGGCCCTCGAGGCCGAGCTGAGCGAGCGCACCGTCGGCTTCCGCATCGACGACGAGGACCTCGAGGACCTGAAGACCGTGCGGGACGCGGTGGACTACGTGGTCGGCCGGCTGTAGGGGCGACGATCGACCTCCCCGTACCGGGCCTGGATCGCCTCGTCGAGCGCCTCGGCCTCGACCTCGCGCCCGAGCTCCTCGCGCCTGCGCTGGTGCACCGGTCGTGGTGCGCGGAGCATCCCGGCCACCCCTCCAACGAGCGGCTGGAGTTCCTGGGGGACTCCGTGCTCGGCGTGATCGTCACCGACCACGTGTACCGCGAGCACCTCGAGCTGGCCGAGGGCGATCTCACCGAGATCCGCAAGGCGGTCGTGAGCTCGGTGGCCCTCGCCGGCGTCGCCGCCGACCTCGGGGTGGGGGAGCACCTCCTCCTCGGGAAGGGCGAGGAGCTCTCCGGCGGCCGCATGAAGGCCTCCATCCTCGCCGACGCCATGGAGGCGATCATCGGCGCCGTCTACCTGGCGTCAGGCTTCGAGGGCGCCCGGGCGTTCGTGCTGCAGATCCTCGACTCGCGCCTGGCCACCGCGCCGCTCGACGGGGCCGACCACAAGAGCCGCCTCCAGGAGCTGGCCGCCCACCGGTTCGGCGCCGCTCCCCGCTACGCCGTCGAGGCCACCGGGCCCGACCACGCCCGCACCTTCTTCGTCGCGGTGTCCATCGACGACACCATCTACGGGCGGGGCGAGGGCCGATCGAAGAAGCAGGCCGAGCAGGCCGCGGCGAGAGCGGCGTGCGACACGCTCGCGGTCCCCGCGCCCGACGCCGCCAACGGCCTCAGGGAGACCCGACATGGCTGAGCTGCCCGAGCTGGAGACGCTGCGGCGCGAGCTGGAGAAGGAGGCCGTCGGCAAGCGCTTCAAGACGCCGGACGTCACCGGCACGAAGGCCGTGCGCCACAACGGCACGAAGAAGGCGTTCCAGTCGCGCCTCGAGGGCGCCAAGGTGAAGTCCGTCGAGCGCCGCGGCCGGCACCTCGTCGGCGTGCTCGACACGGGCGAGCTGCTCGTCATCGACCTGGGCCCCACCGGCCGCCTCGAGAAGGTCGCGCCGAAGTCCACGCCGCCGAAGGGCACCGCCGTCGTGCTCTCGTTCACCCAGGGCGGGCAGATCCGGGTGGTCGACCCCGGCGCGAGCACCGAGGTGTTCGTGGTCGCGTCGGACGCGGTCGAGGCCGAGGTGCCGGCCCTCGCGGCCAAGGGCCTCGACCCCGTCGCCGACGCCGTCTCCTGGACGTCGTTCGCCCGGGTGCTCCTGGGCCGCTCCGCCAAGCTCAAGGCGATCCTGATGGACCCCGACGTCGTGGCCGGCATCGGGCCGCTGTACAGCGACGAGATCCTGTGGGAGGCCGGCTTGCGGCACGACCGCACGTCGGACTCGCTGTCCTCGCAGGAGATCCGCCGGCTGTTCCGGGCGCTCGTCGAGACGCTCCACGAGGCGGTCAAGCACCGGGGCACGACGATCGACGAGCACCCCTTCGCCGACCTGTACGGCAAGCCCGGGGACTACCAGAACGAGCTCAAGGTGTACGCCCGCGAGGGCGAGCCCTGCCCCCGCTGCCGGGCCCCGATCGCGAAGGGCCGGTACTCGAACAAGCCCCTCTACTTCTGCGAGGCGTGCCAGGTCTGATCCGCTCTCGGAGGGTGTCCGGAGCGCGCGTGGACGACCACTATCGTCGCCAGGAGTGTTCCTCAAGACCCTGACGCTGAAGGGCTTCAAGTCCTTCGCCGAGACCACTGCCATCGACCTCGAGCCCGGTGTCACCGTGGTGGTGGGGCCCAACGGGAGCGGCAAGTCCAACGTCGTCGACGCGATCGGCTGGGTGCTCGGCGCCCAGGCCCCGTCGTCGGTGCGCTCGCAGAAGATGGACGACGTCATCTTCGCCGGCACCACCAAGCGCCCGGCCCTCGGCCGGGCCGAGGTGTCGCTGACCATCGACAACTCCGCGCACCTGCTGCCGATCGACTTCACCGAGGTCACGATCACCCGCACGCTCTTCCGCTCGGGCGACAGCGAGTACGCGATCAACGACGTGCCCTGCCGGCTCCTCGACGTGCAGGAGCTCCTCTCCGACACCGGCGTGGGCCGCCAGCAGCACGTGATCGTCAGCCAGGGCCAGATCGACGCCGTGCTCAACGCCCGCCCGGAGGACCGCCGCCTCATCATCGAGGAGGCGGCCGGGATCTTGAAGTTCCGGAAGCGCAAGGAGAAGGCCGAGCGCCGCCTGGCCGCCACCGAGGGCAACCTCACCCGCCTCGGCGACCTCCTCCGCGAGGTGCGCAGACAGCTGCGGCCCCTCGAGCGCCAGGCCGACGCCGCCCGCCGCCACGGCGATCTGGTCGCCGAGCTGCGGGCGCTGCACCTGTTCCTCGCCGGCCGGGAGCTGACGACGCTCAAGCGCCGGATGGCCGACAACGTCGCCGCCCGGGCCGAGCTCGGCAACGAGGAGACGCTGCTCCGGCGCACGCTGGCCGAGCTCGACGCCGCGGTGATGGCCGCCGAGTCCGAGCTCGGGCACGTCGGCGGGGACGACCTCGGCGACGCGCTGGTCCGCTACGAG
>DATFFY010000061.1:0-4358 GCA_035249805.1 Acidimicrobiales bacterium
GATGACCACCACGAAGACAAAGACGTGGACGACGCCGCGCCGGCTGGCCGCAGGAGCGGGGCTCCTGCTCGCCGTGGCCGGGTGCGGTCTGCCCCCGGGCGGGGAGCCGCCGGACGACGAGCTGCAGATCCAGGTGACGAACGCGACCTCGTTCTGCGAGGACGACGCGTGCACCGGCGAGATCATCTTCAGGGTCACGAACCCGACCGACGCGGCCACCACCGAGACGCCGGTCCCGACCGTGGACCCCGACGACGGGTCCGCGATCCGCGACGTCAGCCAGAGCACGTGCGACGACGGACCGCTCGCCGCGGAGTCGTCCTGCTCGGAGACCTACGACCTGCAGTCGGACTCGGGCTCGCTCACCGGCACGATCTCGGTCGACGCCGGCAACCTCGAGGGCGGCACGACCTACTCCGCCTGATCACCGTGAGCTGACGTTCAACCCGTAGTGGTCGGCCCGCCGGTGGTGCCGCCGTCCGTCGGCGTCGGCCCGCCGGTGGTGCCGCCGTCCGTCTGCGTCGGCGCCGTGGTGGCGGTCGTGGACGGTGCTGCGGTGGTCGGCGGGGGCGGGGGCGGGTTGTACCTGTCGGCGATCGTGGTCGCGCTGCTGTTGCCGAGCTGGACGTCGTCGCGCGGGCCGATCACCTCTCGGGAACCGCCGTCGGTGTGGGTCTCGGACCGGAACTCCGTGCGCTGCACGCCGGAGCCGCGGGTGGTCGGTGTGGTCCCCGAGGCGCTCCGGCGCGTCGTCCGCGTCGTCCCTCCCCCGTCGCTCCCGCCGACGTCGTCCACCTCGCCATCCGTCGATGTCCCGGACCCGAGCACGTCGGCATCGGCGCCGAGGCCGCCCAGCGACGTGAGGTCGTCGGCCGTCGGGCGGTCCTCGTCCGGGGCCTCCCGTCCGATCGTGCTGCCCCGCGACGGGTCGTCGGACCCGCCGTCCCCGAACACCGCCAGGGCGCCGACCAGCACCAGGAGGACGACCGCGGCGGTGCCCGCCGCGAACCGCAGCACGTGGCCCCGAGGGGTCGCCCAGACCGGGTCGTCGGGCGGAGGCGGCGGCCCGTCGGCCCCGTCCCAGTCGGCCCGCACCAGGACGTAGTCGGTCCAGCCGGTGCCGTCGTGCCAGCGAACGAGGGTGGGATCCTCCTCGTCGATGTACCAGCTGCCGTGACCCACGCCATCCCCCTGCAAGACCCCGCGAGCCTAGGTCCGCCCGGGGCGGGAATGCGCTCAAGGTCGGCGGCGGATCGTCCGAAGCAAGGAGCCACACCCGACGCGGCTCGGTGATCCCCTAGGGGTTGTACCGGTTCGTCGGGATCGAGGGAACTACGCCACCCTGGCCCGAATCGGCATCCGGGGCCACCCGGTCGCGTCATCCGCGCGCCCGATGATCCGTTCGGCCCATGCGCTTCGCGCTCCTCGCGTCCATGGTGCTCCCTCGTGCGGTTCGCTCGAGCGAGGAACGGCACGTCCACCCAAACCGACCGCACCGTTCGACGACGTTCGAGCCGATTCCAGGAGCAACCACGCACATGAGCAAGTCCATCCTTCCCACCGCCCTCGAGGGCCAGGAGCGCTCCGGCCTCCGCCGGGCGCTGCGCGCCGCCGCGCTCATCCCGGTCATGGCCGGTGGCCTGACCTTCGTCACGGCCAACATGGTCCGTGCCGAGGAGGAGCCCGTCACCCCCGAGGAGATCGTCGAAGAGGTGGTCGTCGCCCCGACCATCGACGAGATCGTCCCCCGCCCGGGCGGGCTGACCGTCCTGTTCACGAAGGCCGCCGACACCGCACCGCTCTTCCACCTCGTCCAGGCCTGGGAGGGCAACGTGGTGAAGGCCACGGAGATCGTCGTGGGTGACGTGAGCACCGCGTCGCTGACCGGCCTCACCAACGGCACCGAGTACGACGTCACCGTCGTCGGCATCAACCTCCTCGGGTTCACCGACGTCAGCGAGATCGTGAAGGCCACGCCCGTCGCCGACGGCAGCGCGGTCATCGCCCCGCTCGCGGTGAGCGACATCGATGTCGACCGCACGGCGCACTCGGCGACCGTCACCTGGTCGGCCCCGTCCAACGACGGCGGCTCCCCGATCCTGCTGTACGTGGTGAACGCCGTGGACCAGTCGACCGGGAAGCTCGCCTTCTGGCGCAACCTGCCCGCCGACGCCCGCAGCGCTTCGCTCGCCCCGCTGACCCACGGTGTCGCCTACGACATCAACGTGTTCGCGGTGTCGGCGGCCGGCTTCGGTGCGGTGGAGACGCTGGCCGACGTGCTCGGCAGCTCCGCCCTGGAGAACCCGGGCACCCCGAGCCTCCCGTGGGCGACCGCCTTCGTCAACGACGACGGTGACGTCGTGGCCAACTGGGGCGCCGCCGTCGAGCACGGCGTGCCGGTCCTCGGCTACAACGCGGTGATCATCCAGGACGGCGAGATGGTCGGCTGGAGCGTGATCGGCCCCGAGGGCCGTTCGGGCGAGGTCGACGGTCTCGACGAGACCCAGGACGCCGACGTGTACGTCTTCACGACCAGCGCCATCGGGTTCGGCCCGACCGTGAAGATCACGCTCGAGGCACCCGAGGCTCCGGCCGAGGACTGATCCTCAGCGATGTTGCCGGCCGGGGCCGGGGGAAGCGCGACGCTCCCCCGGCCCCTGCCGCGTCCCGACCCGGCTGCCTACGACTCGCGATCGTCCCGCCGACGCATGAACGACAGCCACCTCCGCCGTCGAGGTCTGATGGGTCGATCGATCTCCAGCCCCTGCGGCACCGGGTCGCCGGTGTGCGGATCGCGGGGGACGAAGATGTCGTCGAGCCCGCCGTGGTCGTCCTGACCCCAGTCCATGTGCGGTGTGCTCCTACTCGGCGTCGCCGAAGTCGGGCAGGGTGAGCGAACCGTCGGCCTCGAGGGTGAAGCCGGGGTTGTAGCCGATCTCCCACACGTGGCCGTCGAGGTCGCGGAAGTAGGCGCCGTACCCGTAGATCGTCTCGGCCGGTCGCCGGGTGACGGTGGCGCCGGCGGCCTCGGCGGCGGCGATGATGTCGTCGACCTCGGCCTCGCTGCGGACGTTGTGGGCCAGGGCCATGCCGCCGTAGCTGCCGCCGTCGTCGGTGATCTCCGCGTCCTTGGTGAGCTCGTCCCGGCCCCAGAGGACCAGGCCGAGGCCGCCGGCCTGGATGAACACGGTGTCCTCCACCTCCTGGCCGGACCAGCCGAGCTGCTCGTAGAAGGCACGGGCGCGGGCGACGTCGCGCACGCCGAGGGTGATGAGGCTGACGCGTGGCTCCATGCCCTCGACCCTACGGGCGAGGTGCGACAGACCGGTGGGTCGTCGGTCGTGCTAGGTGCTGCGATCATTCGGCTCGTGGATGACGAGCAGAGGTGCCCCTGCGGATCCGGGATCGCCGAGGCCGAGGTGGGCTGATGGCGACGTCGTGGGAGGGCGACGACTACCAGGCCCGCTTCGACCGGCTGGCGGCCGCCGGCACCGACGTGCACGGCGAGGCCACGTTCGTGCGGAGCTACGAGCCGTCGTCGGTGCTCGACGCCGGCTGCGGCACCGGACGGGTGGCGATCGAGCTCGACCGGCACGGCATCGCTGTGGTCGGCGTCGACGTCGACCCGTCGATGCTGGCCACCGCCCGCCGCCTCGCCCCGACCATCGAGTGGGTGCAGTCCGACCTCACCGAGCTGGACCTCGGTCGCACCTTCGACGTGGTCGTCATGGCCGGCAACGTTCCGCTCTTCACCCCGCCGGGCACCGAGGCCGCGCTCGTCGCCGGCGTCGCCCGCCACGTCGCCGACGGCGGCCTCCTCGTCGCCGGCTTCAGCCTCGACCGCGGGTACACCGCGGCGACCTACGACGACCACGCCACCGCGGCCGGCCTCACCCTCGTCGAGCGCTTCGCCACCTGGGACCGCGCGCCCTGGTCACCCGGCGGCGACTACGCCGTGTCGGTCCATCTGCGGCCGAGCTAGAGCGCTCGCCCCCGGCCCGGGTTCGTCGGGCCGCCGGTTGCGGAGGCGGTTGTTGAAGCCGCAACCCCGTCCTAGTGGTCGCCGAGGAGGTGGGCGACGAGCTCGCGGCGGCTGGCGACGCCGACCTTGTCGAACACGGCCCGCAGGTGCTCCTGCACGGTGTGGGAGGAGATGCGCAGCTCGTTGACGATCTGCTGGGTGGAGCGGCCCTGCAGCACGAGCGACGCCACGCGGGCCTGGGCCGGGGTGAGGCCGAGGGCGTCGAGGTAGAGGGAGGCGACGTCGGCGGGCCGGGCCGCCTCGAGCACCACCGCCGTGTGCCCGCCGGTGGGGCCGCGCAGGCGCGACGCGTGGAGGGTGAGCCACTGGCCGTCGC
>DATFFY010000062.1:0-9366 GCA_035249805.1 Acidimicrobiales bacterium
CGCGTCGAGCGGCCGGCCGCCGAGGCCGCCGGCGCACTGCCGGAGGGCGGGCGGCTGCGGCAGCGTGGGTCGTGGCTCGTAGACGGGCGGCGGGTCCTCGAAGGTGAGCCCGAACGAGCCGGTGAGGTACGGCCCGTCGGCGCCGCCGTCGCCGGCCTCGATGACCGCGGTGTTGAACGCGACGTCCGCCTCCTCGGCCACGTCGAGGACGCGCAGGAGCCGGGCGATCTGGTCGGCGTCGCCGATGGCCTCGAAGAGGTTGCCGATGCTCCCGAAGGTGCAGCCGAGGTCGGCGATCGTCTGCTGGAGGAGCGCGTCGACCTGGCGGCCGAGCTCGGGGGCCTCCGCGAGGAGGCGGTCGAGGTCGTCGCGGCTCCGGGCGAGCGAGTCGGTGACGGCGGCGAGGCCGTCGAAGCCCGCGCCGATGCTCTCCCGCTCGGCCGTCAGCGTGGCGGTGAGGCGGGTGAGGTCGCCGGCCAGCTGGTCGAACAGCTCGGTGCGCTCCGCCAGCGTGCCCGAGAGGTCGTCGCCGGCCTCGAGGAGGCGGCGCAGCGCCGGGCCGCGGCCGTCGAGGGCGGTGGCGATCTCGTCGAGGACCGAGCCGAGCTCCTTCCCGGGCACGGCGTCGACGAGGTCGTCGAGGGCCACGAACAGGTCGCCGTAGCTGAGCGGCACCGTCGTCTTGCGGAGGGGGATGACGTGGTGCTCGCCGTGGTCGAGCGTCGGCCCGCCGCGGTCGTAGCCGGGCGGCGGTTCGAGGGCGACGTACGGCTCGCCCACCGCGGACTTGCGCCGGATCGCCGCGGTCAGGCCCTCGGGCAGGTCCTGGTCCCGTTCGATGCGCATCTCGACGAGCACGGCGCCGGGCCGCAGCTCGAGCGAGCGGATCTTCCCGACGCGCACCCCCAGGTAGGTCACCTCGACGTTCGGGCGCAGCCCCGGCGCGCTCTCGAACTCGGCCGCCAGCTTCCACGGTCGCTCGATCACGTCGAGGTGGATGACGTTGCCGAGCGCCCAGGTGCACAGAAGGAGGAACAGGGCGCCGAAGGCGGCCAGGTTCACGAGCACCCGCCGCGGGATCACCGGGTGCTCCTGGCGAGCTGGGCGAGGGCGGCGAGCGGCTCGGGATCGGTGGCCGAGATCGACCCCTCGAGGGCGGTCGGCAGGTACGCCCAGGCGAGCAGCAGCACCTGCCCGTCGTGCAGCGCGGTCGGGAAGGCCTCGGTGAAGCGCAGCAGGTTGGTGACCAGGTCGGCCAGCACGTCGGTGCGCTCGGCGAGCGAGCCGAGGATCGGGTTCACCTGCGACAGGAGCACGCGGAGCCGCTCGGTGTGCGGGGCGAGGACGTGCTCGTTGGTGGCGGCGGCCAGCGCGACCAGCGCGTCGACGGCCTCCACGGCTTCGGCCCGGCCCCCGGCCACCTCCGCGCTCGCCTCGGCGAGCTGCTCGACGACCGTGCCCACCCGGTCGCTCACGGGACCGAGCGCGGCTCCGAGCGCGGCGAGCCCGTCGACGGCGGTGCCGATCGCGGCGGACTGGTCGGCCAGGGCCCCGATCACCGCACCGGCGTCCTGGATGGCCTTGTGGAGGGTGGCGCCCCGTCCACCCAGCGCCTCGGCCCCCGCCTGCACGCTCGTGGCCAGGTCGTCGGCCGTGAGCGCGCCGACGACGATCGATGCCTGCTGGGCCAGCTGCTCGAGGTCGGCCTGCGTCGAGGTGTCGGTGATCGTCGCGCCCGACTCGAGGAAGGGGCCCCGCACGGTGTCGAACCGGGCGGGGAGGACGAGGTCGACGAAGTACTCGCCGAGCAGTGACGTGCGCCGGATCACCGCGACGGTGCCCTCCGGGATGCGCTGGCCGTCCTTGATCGAGAGCCGCACCCTCGCCTGGTAGCCGTCGAGCGAGACGTCGCGGACGCTGCCGGTCACGACGTTCGAGATCTGCACGTTGTGCCCGGGGGTCAGGTCCTGGGCGTCCTCGAACGTGGCGTACAGCGTCAGGCTGCCGGTCGGCGCGGTGGCGGTCTGGATCGAGCACGCCGCGAGGAGCGCGACGACGAGCGCCGACCCGCCGAGGCGCCGGACCCGCGGCACCCTCACGGCGTCGGCTCCGGGGCGAGCACGCCGAGCAGGTCGCGGAACACCTCGAGCAGGCCCACCAGGGTGGGCGTGCCGTTGGCCCGCAGGTAGATGCCGCCGATGTCCGGCTGGTACCCGCGGGCGATGCCCTCCGCGACCTCCGGGAAGGCTTCGACGAGCTGCTCGGCCGCGCCGCGGTTGGCGTCGAGGAGCATGGCCAGCGCGGTGAAGTGCGCGATGTCCTGCGGCAGCTGCTCCCCGTAGGTCTCGAGGATGCCCCGGCCCTGCTCGGTCAGCTCGACGAGCGACGCGATGAAGCTCCGGATGCCCTCCCGCTCCGCGGCCAGCACCTCCGTCGCGTCCGAGAAGTTCCGGACGAGGGCGCCGAGCTGCTCCTCGCGCTCGAGGAGGGTGCCGGCCAGGACGTGCAGGGAGTCGGCCGCCGCCACCAGCTGCGTGTCGACCTCGGCGAGGGTCGAGGTGATGCCCGAGGCCTGGTCGAGGGCCAGGCCGAGCTCGTCGCCGAGCCCGGCGATGGCCTCGTCGCCGCTCCGGACGAGGTCGCTCACCGTGTCGGGGTCGAGGCTGCGGGCCAGCTCGTTGAACGTCTCGAGGGCCTCGTCGGGCTCGACGGGCGCGACCGTGCGCTCGATCGGGATGACATCGCCCTCCCCGGCGCGGGCCTTGCCCGCGGCGGCCATCTCGGCGTCCCACGGCGGGAACAGCACCACGTTGCGCTCGCCGATGAGCGTGAGGGGCTCGATCGTCGCCCGGACGTCCGCGGGCAGGGGCACGTCGGACCGGATCGTCATCTCGACCCGCACGTGGTCGTCGTCGATCTCGACCGCGTCGACCGTGCCGATGGCCACGCCCATCGAGCTCACGTCCCCGAACGGGTACAGCCCGACGGCCGCCTCGAACCGGGCCGTGAGGTGGTAGCCCTCGGCGAAGTCGTCGCCGAGGACGCGGTCGCCCACCCACGAGACGGCGCCGAGCACGAGCAGCACCACCGCGCCGATGCCGCCGATGCGCAGCAGCCTGCGGCTGAGCGTCACGAGCGGATCTCCGGGAAGAGCAGCGACAGGAGGCCCCGCAGCTGGTCCGTCGTCGTGACGAAGCCCTCGACCGCCACGTCGAAGCCGCCCTCGGGACCGGCCACCGCGCCGAGCAGCTCGAACACCGGGCCCGCGTAGGCCAGGCCCGTGTTGAGGTCGGCCAACCGCCGGTCGACGCCGTCGAGGAGCACGTGGGCGTCGGCCAGGATCGAGTCGATGGCGGTGCGGTGCTGGGAGATCGTCGCGGTCAGGGCGGCGACGGCCTCGCTCCCGTCGCCGAGGACCGTGGCCAGCTCGTCCCGGCGCTCGGACAATGTGCGCAGGAGCACGTCGGCGGCGTCCACCAGCCGGCCGATCTCGTCGTCGCGCTGGGCCAGGGTGCCCGCGATCCGCTGCCCGCCCGCGACGAGCTCGCGCAGCTCGGCGTCGCGGTCCTGGATGGCCGCACCGACGGTCGTCAGGTGTTCGACCAGCTGCGGCACGAGGGCCTTGTTCCGCTCCGTCGCGCCGGCCAGCTGGGCGAGGACGTCGTTGATCGCCTCGATGTCGAGCGCCTGCACCTGCCGCGTCGTGTCGCTCAGGGTCCCGATGAGCGAGATCGGCGCGGTCGTCCGCTCGAGCGGGATGCGACGACGAGGATCCGCGCCGGGCAGGTCCTCCAGGTAGGGCTCCTCGACCGGCCCGGTGATGCGGAGGTAGTAGCCGCCGAGCAGCGTGGCCGAGGCGATCTCGGCCTCGGTCTTCGGCCCGAGCTCGACGCCCCGGTCGACCTCGAAGCGCACCACCACCTGGCCCACGTCGAAGTCCGGCTCGACGCCGGTGACCTCCCCGACCGAGACGCCGGCCACGCGGACGTCGGCGCCCTTGGAGATGCCGCCCGTGCTCGGGAACACCGCGCTGAGGGCGTACCGGTCGGCAGTGAGGTCGAGGGCCCCGTAGGCGAAGGCCCCGAGCGCGGTCGCGATGAAGAGGACGACCGCGACGAGGCCGACGAGCGCCTGGTTCACGTCCCGGAGGGACGGCAGGGAGCGCAGGCGCTCGCGCACCCGGCCGATCAGCTCGCCCATCACCCGTCCCCCGGGCTGTTGGTGATGAGCGGGGGTCCGCCCGGCGGGCCGCTGAGCGTGGTCGGGTACGGGCACTGCCCCGTCTGCAGCGTGAGGCACAAGACGCTGACCCGGAGGTACTCGCCGCGGTTCAACGCCGGGAACACGGCCTCGAACAGGCCGGGCAGGTTGGCGAACGCGGCCTCCAGCGACCCGATGTCCTCGGCCGCCGTCCGGGTGAGCACGGCGAGGTGGTCGAGGGCGTCGCCGAGGTCGGCGGCGCCGGTCGACAGGAGCTGGTCGAGGCTCCCGCTGACGGCGCCGAGCTCGACGAGGGCGCGGTCGAGGAGGGCGTCGTTCTCCGAGAACGTCGACGCGATCGCGACGAGGTTCTGCACCATCTGGTCGATCTGCGCGTCCCGGCTGGCCACCGCGCCGGCGATGGCGCCGTAGTCCTCGAGCAGCTGGGCGATCGTGTCGTCCCGCTCGGCCAGCGACGCCAGCACGGTGTCGAGGTCGCGGACGAGGCCGTCGAAGGTCGCCTCGTTGCCGTCGAAGGCCTCGAGCAGCGCGGTGAGGATGCGGTTGATCTGCTCGGGCGACACGGCCTGGGCCAGCGGGGCCAGCTGGTTGACGAGCTGCCCCAGGTCGACCACGTCCTGCGCGTCCTCGACGGTGTCGCCGTCGGCGAGGTGCTCGTCGGCCTCGCCGGGCGACAGCCAGAGGTAGCGCTGGCCGATGAGGTTCCGCCAGCGCACGGCGACGGTGGAGTCCTCGGGCAGGCGGACGTCCTCGTCGACCTCGAAGCGGACGATGGCCTGGCCCTGCTCGACGTCGATGCCCTGGACCCGGCCGACGCCCACCCCGGCGAGCTTCACCGGGTCGCCGCCGTGGAGGCCGGCCACGTCGGTGAAGCGGGCGACCAGCTCGTAGCGGCCGCCCCGGTCCACGCCGACGATCGACGCCGCGATCCACAGGGTCAGGCCGACCGTGACGGCGACGAAGGCACTCAGCTTCGTGACCTTCCAGATCATCGCGAAACTCTCTCTTTCCAGCGCTTCCACATCCCGCGGTCGCCGGCATCGATGATCCCGAGCTGTGCTGTCTGATTCGCTCGTTCCTCGCTCATGGGACCAGGCACAGTCCGTAGACGAGGCACGGGTCGAGGGCGATGAACCCGCGGAGGCCGGCCATCTGCTTGGCGCCGGGGGCGTCGAAGCGGATGACGTCGGACAGCCGGCCGAAGAACGAGTCGATGAGGTGCAGGAAGTCCGGGATCTCCTCGGCCCGCGTGGCCACGCCGTCGACGAACGTGGCGACCGCCCGGATCGTGGCGTCGAGCTCCTCGCCGTTCTCCTCGATGAGGTCGGCGAAGGAGTCGGAGATGGCCGTCGTGGCGTCGAGGAGCTCGTCGATCCGGCCAGGCTCCTCCGTCACCACCGGCAGGAGCGTGGCCAGGTCGTCGGTGATCCCGCGGGCGTCGTCGGCGTGGTCGGCCAACGTCGTGGCGAGGGCGGCCAGGTCGGCGAGGAACCGGCGGGTGTCGTCCACGTGCGCGGCGCCCACGTCCAGCAGCTCACCGGACGCGTCGATCGTGCGCCCGATCTCGTCGCCGAGCCCGCCGACGCCGTCGGCGATCTCCTTGAAGATCGTGATGAGGTCGTTCGGGTCGACCTGCTCGAAGAGCTCGGTGGCCGAGGCGAGGATGTCCGTCAGCTCGACCGGGGCGAGGGTCTCCGCGATCTCGTCGCCCTCCCGCAGGGGCGCGCCCGTGCCCTCCCGGGCGTCGGGCAGGAGCCGGATGAACTTGGGGCCGAACACCGACAGCGGCTCGATGCTCGCCACCACGGTGTTCGGGACCTGGATCCCCTCGTCGATGCGGAGCCGGATGCGGACGAGGCCGTCGTCCTGCAGGTCGATGCCGGCGACGGTCCCGATGTCGACGCCGCGCAGCTTCACGTCGGACCCTCCGTCCGTGTACAGGCCCTGGCTCGACGAGGGGAACGTGGCGTAGATGTCGTAGCCGCCGTCGAAGTACCCGGTGCCGTAGCTGAGGGCGACGACGGTGAGGCCGGCCAGCAGCACGAACCCGGTCCATCCGAACGCGAACCGCAGCCGCCGCGGGAGGTCGTGGATCACGGTGCGGTCATCCGGTGAGGCTCACGGTCGGCGCCCCGCCGCCCCAGAAGAGGTACGACAGCAGCAGGTTCGTGAGGACCACCACGATGATCGTGGTGCGGATCGCCACGCCGACGGCCCGGCCCACGCCGACCGGACCGCCCGAGGCGTAGTAGCCGTAGTACGAGTGGATGAGGCAGATCTCCACCGCGAACACGACGACCTTGATGACGCTGTACAGGATGTCGATCGGCGGCAGGTAGAGGTTGAAGTAGTAGTCGTACAGCCCCGGTGACATGTCGAACACGCCGGTGGTCATCACGCGGGTGCCGTAGAACGACGTGAACAGCGCCACCATGTAGAGCGGGATCAGCGCCACCACCATCGCGACGAGGCGCGTGCACACGAGGTACACGAGCGACGGGACCGACATGACCTCGAGGGCGTCGATCTCCTCCGAGACCCGCATGGCCCCGATCTCGGCCGTGAACGACGACCCGACCTGCGCGGACAGCGCGACGGCCGCGATGAGCGGCGTGATCTCGCGGGTGTTCGCGTACGAGCCGGCCAGGCCGACGAACGACTCGGCCCCGATCTGCGACAGCCCCATGAAGGCCTGCACGCCGACGGTCGCACCGGCCGCCAGCGCGAGGGCCGCGACCAGGAACACCATGCCGCCACCCACGACGAAGGCGCCCGCCCCGGCGACGATGTCGCTGACGTGCACGACCACGTGGCGGCGGAACTTCAGCCGGAGGATCACGTCGACCACCGAGTGGTAGAGGACCCGGGCCGAGAAGAGGAGGAAGGCGCCGAGCCCGGCGACGCCGTCGGCGACCCGGTCCGTCGTCCGGGCGACGATCCGGACCGGCGGCGGCGCCACCGGCAGGGGCGGTAGCGGGTGCAACGGGGTCGTCGGGTCGACCGGTGCGGAGGGGGCAGCCATTCGCTCAGATGAGGGTCTGCGGCGCGATCACCGCGTAGAGGGACGTGATGAGGAAGTTCAGGGGGAAGACGATGAGGATCGTCAGGACCACGCCCTGCTTCACCGCCAGGCCCACGCCGGCCGGGCTCTTCGTGCACGTCATCCCCTGGTGGCAGGCCACCGTGGCCGCGCAGAAGCCGAACAGGCCGGCCTTCAGGAGGCTCACGACGAGGTCGCTGAGGCGCAGGAGCGACGACGAGCCCTGGAAGTAGGCGCCGGGGCTGACGCCCTGGAGGATCACGTTGAACAGGAAGCCACCCGTCACCCCGGCGACGATCACGAGGGAGACCAGGAGCACCCCGATCACCGTCGCCGCCCACAGCCGCGGGGTGACGAGCCGGTGCACCGGGTTGACCGCCATGACCTCCATGGCCGCGAGCTCGTCGCGGATGTTGCGGGCACCCATGTCGGCGGCCATCGCCGAGCCGCCCGCCCCCGCGATCAGCAGGGCGGCGGCGATCGGCGCGGCTTCGCGCACCACACCGACGATCACACCGGCACCGGTGAGCGACTCGGCGCCGAGCTGGCGGGTGAGCTGCCCCACCTGCAGCGAGATCGTGGCCCCGAGCGGGACGGCGATGAGCATGACCGGCGTCGTGGTGACCTTGATCAGGAAGAGGCACTGCTCGACGAACTCGCGCCACCACGACCGGACGTCCCAGGTGCGGCGCAGGCCCTCGAACGCCGTCGTGGCGTACCCGCCGGCCCAGGCCGCGGCTTCCCTGATCCGACCCACTCCCCCCACTGCCCCCATCCGTCGATGCCCTCCGTGCCCCTCGGCCACCGGCCCGTCAGCAAAGCACGGCTCGCGGCCGTGCGCGCCCGATCAGCTCACGTCGGCTGTCCGTGCGCGCGCCGCCACCCCCGGCGACGTCGCGAGGTACGCGAGCGCGACCTCGGTGCTCCCGTAGTGCGACGGGTGGTAGTCGCGGCGCAGGTACTCCCGCAGCGACCCGACGACCTGGCCCAGGGCGGGGAAGCGCCCGGCCCGCACGGCCCGGCGATACGAGCGGAACCGGAGGTTCCGGTCCGCGGCCGGGTCGAGGGCCATGATGCGGGTCGAGATCGCGAGCAGGCCGAGCAGCAGGCCGACGGACGCGACCACGCCGAAGACGGCTCGGCGGGCGTACCCGCCGTCGAGGTGCTGGTACAGGTCGAAGGCCACGGACCGGTGCTCCACCTCCTCCGCGCCGTGCCAGCGCAGGAGGTCGAGCATCGCCGGGTCGGCGCCGGGGAGGTCGGCCTGGACGATCCACACGCCGAGCACCGCCGTGTAGTGCTCGATCGTGGCGATGGCGGCGAGCTCGTTGCGCAGGATCCGCTTGCGGAGCCACAGCGGGAGCCGCTGGGCGCGGGCCCGGAGTCGCAGCCGCGCCCGGTCGACCCAGGCCACCTCGCGCCGGAGGTCGATCCCGTGGCCGGCGAGGTGCTCGAGCCCGAGGTCGTGGGCCTTGGCGTGGGTGGCCTCCTGGCCGATGAACCCCCGCACGTCGTCGCGGAGCCGGTCATCCGTGATCAGCGGTAGCGCGTCGCGGAACACGTCGCAGAACCAGCGCTCGCCCGGCGGGAGGGCGACGTGCAGGGAGTCGATCGTGTGGGTGGTCTGGAGGTCGCCCGGGACCCACTCGTTGGGGGTCCCGCCGAGGTCGAACCTCGTGCGGCGGGCCTTGATGCGGGACGGCGCGGTCGCCGTCGTCGTCACGACCTGGCCCCCTCGAGATCGGGGGCGGCCGCCGCCCGCCCGTCCACCTCGGCGGTGAACGCGGCGATCCACGACGCGACGTCGACCGGCTGGCTGCGGACGACCCAGTGGCGGGCGTCGACCCTGCGGCGGCGCAGGTCGGGGGCCACCTCCTCGATGCCCTCGAAGAGCCACTCGGGCACGAACCGGTCGCGCGTCGGGAGGAGGAGCAGGACCGGGCGCGCGAAGGCGCGGACCTCGCCGGGGTGGCGGAGCTGGGCGCGGAAGTTGGACCGGTACAGCTGCATGCCCTGGGCGACATCGGTGCCGAAGGTCGGCGCCGGCCACGCGTCGTCGACCCGTGCGCCGTCCACGCGGTGCAGCGTCGTCGCCCAGAGCCGAC
>DATFFY010000063.1:0-3096 GCA_035249805.1 Acidimicrobiales bacterium
CCCGCGACACCGTCGCCTCGTGGCCGATGACCGCGTCCTTGGACCCGACCTCCATGTAGGGGTACGTGTCGCTGGTGGAGTGATCATCGAGGATGAGCGCATCGCACTGCACGTGGCTCTTGCAGCCGTAGGCGCCCTCCTCCACCTTGACCAGGCCCCGGTACGACGTGCGCCCGCCGTCCTTGGAGATCGACTTGGAGACGATCTTCGAGGTGGTCTCGGGCGCCGCGTGGACCATCTTGGCGCCGGCGTCCTGGTGCTGGCCGGGACCGGCGTAGGCCACCGACAGCACCTCACCCGAGGCCTTGGGCCCGACCAGCCACACGGCGGGGTACTTCATGGTGAGCCGGCTGCCGATGTTGCCGTCGATCCACTCCATGTGGCCCTCGGTCTCGACCCGGGCCCGCTTGGTGACCAGGTTGAAGACGTTGTTCGACCAGTTCTGGATGGTCGTGTAGGTGACCCGGGCCGAGGGCTTGACCACGATCTCGACCACGGCCGAGTGCAGCGAGTCGGTGGTGTACACGGGCGCCGAGCAGCCCTCGATGTAGTGCACCTGGGAGCCCTCGTCGGCGATGATCAGCGTCCGCTCGAACTGGCCCATGTTCTCCGCGTTGATGCGGAAGTAGGCCTGCAGCGGCATGTCGACCTCGACGCCCGGCGGCACGTAGATGAACGAGCCGCCCGACCACACCGAGGAGTTGAGCGCCGAGAACTTGTTGTCGTTCGGCGGGATGACCTTGGCCCAGTGCTGCTTCACGAGCTCGGGGTGCTCGCGCAGCGCGGTGTCCATGTCCGTGAAGATCACGCCCTGCTTCTCGAGGTCCTCGCGGTTCCGGTGGAAGACGACCTCGGACTCGTACTGGGCGGTGACCCCGGCGAGGTACTTCCGCTCCGCCTCGGGGATGCCCAGCTTCTCGTAGGTCTGCTTGATCGCGTCGGGGAGCTCGTCCCACTCGTCGACCTGCGAGGCGGTGGGCTTGATGTAGTAGTAGATGTCGTCGAAGTAGATCTCCGACATGTCGCCGCCCCAGCGGGGCATGGGCCGCTTCTCGAAGGCCCGGTACGACTTGAGCCGGAAGTCGAGCATCCAGTCGGGCTCGCCCTTCATCCACGACATCTCGCGGATCATGTCCTCGTCCAGGCCCCGCTTGGGCTTGAAGACGTAGTCCTCGGCGTCGCTCCAGCCCAGCTTGTACTTGGAGAGGTCGAGGTCGGTGACCGCCATGGGGGTCCCTTTCCGGGGGGAGAGCGTCGGGGATTTCTCCTATGGCGATGGTAACAATTCCGGCCCCCTAATCCACAGCCGTCAGGCCTCCCGCCCAGGTGGAGAACAGGGCGGTGTAGTGGCCGCCGGCGGCCAGGAGATCGGCGTGGGTGCCCAGCTCGACCAGCCGCCCGTCGGCCACCACCCCCACCACGTCGGCCCGCTCGGCGGTGGACAGGCGGTGGGCGATGACGATGACCGTCCGGCCCTCCATGAGCCGGGTCATCGCCCGCTCGACGACCACCTCGGTGCCGGGGTCGAGGCTCGACGTCGCCTCGTCGAGCACGAGGACGGCGGGGTCAGCGAGGGCGGCCCGGGCCAGGGAGACCAGCTGCTTCTCCCCCGCCGACAGCCGTGACCCCCGCTCCCGCACCTCGGTGTGCAGGCCCTCCGGCAGCCGGGCGAACCGCTCGCGGACGCCGATCGCCTCGAGCGCGGCCTCCACCTCGTCGTCGGTGGCCCCGGCCCGGGCGAGCCGGACGTTCTCGAGGATCGTCCCGTTGAACAGGAAGCCCTCCTGGGGCACGACCACGACCCGCTCGCGGAGGGAGCGCAGGGTGGCGTCCCGGAGGTCGACCCCGCCGTAGCGGACGACCCCCTCGGTCGGGTCGTAGAGGCGGGCGATGAGCTTGGCGACGGTCGACTTGCCGGCACCGGTCGGGCCGACGAGCGCGAGTCGGGCGCCGACCGGGACCCGCAGGTCGACGTCGCGGAGCACCGGCGATCCGCCGGCGTACGCGAAGCCCACGCCGTCGACCTCGATGTCACCCCGCTCGGGCAGGTCGACGGCGCCGGGCCGCTCGGGCACGTCCACCGGCGTGTCGAGCAGCCCGAAGAGCTTGGAGAGCGCGGCGCCGGCCGACTGCACGATGTTGAAGAGCTGGGACAGCTGCTGCAGCGGCTCGAACAGGTTGGAGAGCGTGAGCACGAAGAACGTCACGGTGCCGACGGTGAGCGTGCCCGTGTGGACCCACCACCCGCCGACCCCCACCGCGATCGCGGTCGTGAGCAGCCCGGCCAGCTCGACGACCGGGAGGTACCACGCGGAGATGCGGACCGACCGCATGTGCGCGTCGAACAGGTGCTGGTTCCGGTCCGCGAAGCGGCGCGACTCCACCGCCTCGCGGCCGAACGCCTGCACGACGCGCACGCCGGCGAGGCCCTCTTGAAGGGACGAGAGCGTGGCGCCGATGCCGTCCCGCACGTCGAGGTACGCCTCGTTCGAGTCGCGTTGGAACTTGATGCTCGCCACGACCACGCCCGGCACGCAGATCAGGCAGAGGAGCAGGAGCTGCCAGGACACCACCGCCAGCACGACCACCGACACGGCGAGCAGCAGGCCGTTGCTCACGAACATGAGCAGCCCCATCTGGACGAGCTCCTGCAGGGAGTCCACGTCGCTCGTCATGCGGGAGACGATCACGCCCGCCTTCTCGCGGTCGTAGAACGGCATCGAGAGCCGCTGCAGGTGGTCGAAGACGCGGATGCGCAGGTCGCGCAGGAACGACTCGCCGAGGCGGCTGATGAGGCGCACCTGGGCGCGGTAGGCGACGTAGGCGAGGATCGCGACGAGCACGTAGCCGGTGACCGCTGCGTCGAGCGCGCCGGCGTCGTCCTGCTTGATCCCCTGGTCGATGCCGTGGCGGACGAGGAACGGGCCGGCCAGGGTCGTGCCCGTCCAGAGGACGACCATCGAGAGCGCGGCCACGAGGTCGCGCCGGTACGGGCGGAGCATCTGCGCGATGCGGCGCAGGACGTGGCGGGCCGCGGCCGCGTCGAGGCGGTCGTCGGCGTCGACGCCACCCTGCATCCACACGCTCAGCCCACCT
>DATFFY010000064.1:0-2958 GCA_035249805.1 Acidimicrobiales bacterium
AGGCCGGCCAGGTCGTCGGGCTCGATGCCGGTGCCGGGGCCGGGCAGCCATCGTCCGGACTCGACCAGCTCGCCCACCTCGGCGACGAACGCGGCGACCGCCTCGTCCCGACCCTCCGGCTTCGCGTTCAGGCCGGCCGACCCGCCGCCGACCTGCAGGCCGAACGACGCCGCCGCGTAGGTGGTCGACCGGGCGAGGAGCTCGGCCCCGTCCCGGAGCACCTTCGGGGCCAGGCGGACCACGCCAACGGCGGGCGCGTCCCCCAGGTCGAAGGCGATGAAGCCGTCGGTCGAGGTGAGCTTCCGGACCTCCATGGAGCCTCCGGTCTACCGCAGCGGCCCGGGGCGGTCACAGGCCACCGGTGGCCGTCGCCGATGCACGGCCGGCTTCGCCGGCCGTCTCCGAGCTGCGCCCGGCGCTGCATCGCCGCCGTCCCGGCCGGGGTGCGACGCTCAAGAGCGTCGCATGGCGCCGGTAGCCTCGGTGGGGCCATGACGGACTTCGCGGACCCGCTCCTCGACGGGCTGAACCCCGTCCAGCGGGACGCCGTCACCCACGGCGACGGTCCGCTGCTGATCGTCGCGGGCGCGGGCTCGGGCAAGACCCGCGTGCTCACCCATCGCATCGCCCACCTGATCCGGGACCACGGGATCAGCCCGTTCGAGATCCTCGCCATCACCTTCACGAACAAGGCCGCGGACGAGATGAAGCAGCGGGTCGGGGCGCTCGTCGGCCCGGTCGCCGAGAAGATGTGGGTGTCGACCTTCCACGCCGCGTGCGTGCGGATCCTGCGGCGGGATGCCGACCGGCTCGGGTTCCCGAAGCAGTTCACGATCTACGACCAGGCCGACGCCGTGCGCCTCACCGGCTACGTGATCCGCGACCTCGGCCTCGACCCCAAGCGCTTCCCGCCCCGGGCCGTCCACGCCACGATCAGCGCGGCGAAGAACGACGGCATCTCCGTCGACGCGTACGGCGACCGGGCCCAGGTGATCTACGAGCGCAAGATCGCCGACGTCTACCGCGAGTACCAGGCCCGCCTCCTCCGGGCCGGCGCGATGGACTTCGACGACCTGCTCGGCAACGCGGTCCTCCTCCTCCAGCGCTGCCCCGACCTGCTCGACCACTACCAGCGCCGCTTCAAGCACGTCCTGGTCGACGAGTACCAGGACACCAACACCGTCCAGAACGAGCTCGTGCTCCTCCTGACGAGGTCGCACCGCAACGTCTGCGTCGTCGGCGACGGCGATCAGTCCATCTACAGGTTTCGTGGCGCGGACATGCGCAACATCCTGGAGTTCGAGTCTGCGTTCCCCGAGGTCACCGTCGTGGTCCTCGAGCAGAACTACCGGTCCACGCAGCGGATCCTCTCGGCGGCCAACGCGGTCATCGCCAACAACCTGTCCCGCAAGCCGAAGGAGCTCTGGACCGACCGGGGCGACGGCGACCTCATCACGCGGTACCACGCCGACGACGAGGTGGACGAGGCGCAGTGGGTCACGCGGGAGATCGCGCGGCTGCACGACGGCGGCACGATGCGCTGGAAGGACGTCGCGGTCTTCTACCGGACCAACGCGCAGAGCCGCGTCCTCGAGGAGCACCTCGCCCGCCACGGCATCCCGTACAAGGTGATCGGCGGCACCCGGTTCTACGATCGCCGGGAGATCAAGGACGCGCTGGCCTACCTGCGGGCGGTCGTGAACCCGGCCGACGAGGTGTCGGTCAAGCGGGTGCTCAACGTGCCGAAGCGGGGCGTGGGCGACGGCAGCATCGGCAAGCTCGACGGGTGGTCCACGGCCAGCGGCGCGAGCTTCATCGATGCCCTCCGCCGCGCCGATGCCGCCGGCGTCACCGGCAAGGCCGTGCGGGGCATCCAGGAGTTCCTCGAGCTGCTCGACGGCGTCGCCGACCTGCACGCCGACGACCGCCCCGCCCCCCTCCTCGAGGCCCTCCTGGAGCGGTCGGGCTACCTCGACGAGCTGCGGGCCGAGCGCACGATCGAGAGCGAGGGCCGCCTCGAGAACCTGGCCGAGCTCGTCGGCTCGGCGCAGGAGGCCGAGTCGATCGACCAGTTCCTCGAGCAGGTCAGCCTCGTGTCGGAGGCCGACGAGATCGACGGCGACGACAGCCAGGTCGTCCTGATGACCGTGCACGCGGCCAAGGGCCTCGAGTTCCCAGCCGTGTTCCTCATCGGCCTGGAGGACGGCGTGTTCCCGCACCTCCGCTCGATCGGCGAGCCCGACGAGCTGGAGGAGGAACGGCGCCTCGCGTACGTCGCCCTCACCCGCGCTCGCGAGCGGCTCTACCTCACGCACGCGTGGAGCCGCACGCTCTACGGCGGCACGCAGTACAACCCCCCCAGCCGGTTCCTCGAGGAGATCCCCGAGGACCTCGTCGACGTGATCGAGCAGAAGCGGGCCAGCCGGGGCGGCCGCACGTACGGCAGCGGCGGGTACGGGTCCCGCGGCGCGGGGGCGGCGCAGAACCGGGAGCGGATCGTCGAGCGGGCCATCCAGGCCGGCAACGGTCCGCAGCGCCACGGCGCCGACGCCCTCGGGCTCAAGGTCGGCGACGACGTGCAGCACGCCACCTTCGGGGAGGGCGTGATCCTCATGATCGAGGGCCAGGGCGACAAGTCCGAGGTCGTCATCCGGTTCCCCGGTGTGGGCGAGAAGCGCCTGCTCATGTCCTGGGCGCCGCTCAAGAAGCTGTGAGCGCGGCGAGCAGCTCGCGGTGAGCATCGAGCCGGTCACGACCGCCGACCGGTGGGCCGACGCCGAGCGCCTCATCCGCGCCTACCTGGCCGCCCTGCCGTTCGAGATCGACTTCCAGGACCTGGATCGAGAGCTGGCCGACCTCCCCGTGGAGTACGGGCCGCCGGCCGGCGCCGCCTTCGTGGCGATCGACCGGCTCGGCGAGGCCGTCGGGGTGGTCGGCGTGCGCCGCTTCGCCGAGGGC
>DATFFY010000065.1:0-3786 GCA_035249805.1 Acidimicrobiales bacterium
GTCACCGCGGAGGAGGCCGGCACCCTCGCCCGGGCCGACACGACCACCGTGGTCTACGACGGCACGGGCGGTCGGGTCGGCGGCGGCCCCGCGGGATCGGGCCCGGTCACAGGCCAGTCGGGCGGCGAGGCCACGGTCGCGCGGATCGGCCCCACCCAGGACTGCACGGCGGACCCCGCCGCCTGTGAGCCCACCACCACGAGCACCGAGCCCACGACGACCACGACCACCGAGCCGCCGCCGCAGACGGTCCCGTCCCTCGTCCCCGACGACACGCTCCCGCCGGACGACATGCTCCCGCCGGACGACACGCTGCCGCCGGCCGACACGCTCCCGCCGGATGACCGAGGCGCCGACCTGGGCGACGGGAGCGAGACGCCGACCGGAGCGCCCACGGCCACCCTGACCGAGCTGCTCCCCATCGGGTCGGTGGCCGAGCGGGGCTCGGTGCTCTACCGGGCCGACCACGAGCCGATCGTCGCCCTGTTCGCCGCGACGCCGCTGTTCCGCGACCTCACGACCGGGGTCGAGGGCCCCGACGTGCAGGCCCTCGAGGAGAACCTCGTGGCGCTCGGCTACGGGAGCGGCGTCGACGTCGACGAGGACTTCGACCGCGGCACCGCGGCCGCGGTACGGGCCTGGGAGGAGGACCTCGGCCGGGCCGCTTCCGACGGCGTCGTCACCGTCGGCGAGGTGGTGTTCCTGCAGGAGGCCGCGGCGGTGCTCGGGCACGAGGCGGCGGTGGGAGACCTGCTCGAGTCCGGGGACGCCGTGCTCGAGCTGGGCGCGGAGAGCCGCGTCGTCGAGGCCGACGTGGCCGCCGTGGACGTGGCCGACTGGCCGGTGGGCACGCAGGTCACCCTCGACTGGGGCGACGGCACCACCGGCACCGGGACGGTGACCGAGGTCTCCCGCGACGTGGTCGCGGACGAGGTGGCCCTCGTGGTCACGATCGCCGACGGGGGCGGCACCGACCGCCCCGTCGGCAGCCGCGTCGACGTCGTCCGCACCGTCGTCGCCCGCTCCGGAGTCGTCGCCGTCCCCGTGGGCGCGGTGGTCGCCGGTCCCGCCGGTCCCGCCGTCCGGGTCGTCGGGACCGGCTCCGACCGCCGCACGACCGTCGAGCTCGGCATCGTCGACGACGGCTGGGTGGAGGTCGTCTCCGGCCTCGACGAGGGGACCGAGGTGCGCCTGCCCGGTTAGGTTCCGGGGATGCCCAAGTTCGTCATGCTCTCGACCCTCGGCCCCGACGGATCGGCCCGCCTCAGCGAGAACCCCGAGCGGCTCCGCGAGGTGTCCCAGGAGGTCGAGGCGATGGGCGTCACGGTGCTGCAGCAGTTCGCCGTGCTCGGGCAGTGGGACTTCCTGAACATCATCGAGGCGCCGGACGCGGTCACGATGGCCCGGGTGGCCACCACGCTCGCCAGCCGCGGGACCCTGAAGACCATGACCCTCCCCATCATCGACATCGACGAGTTCATCGAGGGCTTGAAGGGCTGAGCGGTCAGACCCACCAGGTGGACCGCTTGCGCTGGCGGCGCACCCGCTCGTGGGGGAGCTCCGGCAGGACGGCGCCGTCGCTCTCCCGGCGCAGGCGGTAGCCGACCTCGGTGACCTCCTCGACGACGAAGCCCGCCTGCCAGGTGTCGTCCAGGCTCGACCGGGCCTCCACGTGGGTGCCGACGGGCAGCGACGGTCCGGGTGCCGGCCCCGCCTCCGTCGCCCCCTCGGCCATCGCCCGATCGTAGGGGCGCGGGGTCGCTACCCTCGCGTTCGATGCCGCCCCTCGGGACCTCGCCGCCGCGCACCGCCCCGGTCCTGCGGAAGGCCATCAAGGCGAAGTCGCCCTCGCTCCGCGTGGAGCGCGAGCTGTGGGACGAGGGCCACGAGATCGTGGTCGGCATGGACGAGGTGGGCCGCGGCGCCTGGGCGGGGCCGCTGACGATCGGCGCCGCGGTGCTGCCGCGCGACCGACGGGTCAACAAGATCCGGGACTCCAAGGTGCTCACGGAGTACGAGCGCGAGGCGCTCTTCGAGCGGGTGGGGAGCTGGTGCGTGGCCTGGTCCGTCGGCCACGCCAGCCCCGAGGAGTGCGACGAGCTGGGGATGTCGGAGGCCCAGCGGCTCGCTGCCCGCCGGGCCCTCGACGACCTCGGCCTCCCGGTCGACCGGGTCCTGCTGGACGGCAAGTGGGACTTCGTCGGCGGCGGCACCAGCCGCATGCTCGTCAAGGGCGACGCCCGCTGCCTGTCCATCGCGGCGGCGTCGATCCTCGCCAAGGTCACGCGCGACCGGATCATGCGCGAGGAGGCCGAGCACCACACGCTCTGGAGCTTCGAGGAGAACAAGGGGTACCCGTGCCCGCGCCACAAGATGGCGCTGCGTGGCGTCGGCCCATCGGCGATCCACCGCCGCAGCTGGGTCTTCATGGACCACCTCGCCTGGACCGGGCTGCCTCGCCTGGTGCCGCCGGAGCCCGTGGACCCGGAGCACCGCTACCAGCAGCGCCTGTTCCAGTGACGGAGCGGCTTCCGCCGCCCGTGGCCGACCAGGTCCGGTCGACGCTCCGCGACCTCCGCGCCGCGCGCCTGCCGAACGCCACCTGGGCCTCCATGGCGGGCGAGCTGGCCCGGCTGGCCGCGGGCGTCGAGCGGGGGGACCAGGTGCTGGTGGGGCGGGCGCTCATCCCGCTCTCGCGCGTCGCCTACGAGGGGAAGGTCCGCAGCCGGCTCGCCGGCGCCGACCGCCGCGCCGCGGTGGTCGTGGGCACGAAGCCGACCAGCTCGCTGCCGTGGGTGGGCGGCGCGTGCGGCCTGCTCGTGATGGCGATGGGCTACGCGCTCGGCGGGGTGCCGATGCTGATCGTCACCGCGCTGTTCGCGCTGTTCATCCTCGGCGTGGCGGTGGCCGGCACCCGCACGAACGCGGAGCGCACGGAGGACCGGAGGGCGCGTCGGGTCTCGCCGACACGCGAGTCCCTCGAACCCCCGCCGGCCGCCGTCGTCGAGGCGGTGCGGGCCATCGAGCGGGACCTCGGGTTCCCCCCGGCGGCCGGGTAGCGGGCGATGGCGGCGCCGAGGCCTCGGACGGCAGCGCTCGCGGCGGCGGGCTGGACCGGGTTCGTGTGGCTGACGCGGGTGTCGAACGCGGTGCGGGACGACGACCTCGGCCTGGCCGCCACGGTCGGCGCACTCGCGGTGGCGGTGTCGTTCCTCACCCTGGCCGTGGTCGTGGTGGTGGCGGCGCTGCGGCGGCGGGAGCTGCTGCTCCGCGCCGTCCTCGCGCTGACGGTCTGGACCGTCGCGGTCTGGGCCGTGCGGGTGGTCGACATCGCCGGCAGCGACCACGGCATCGGCTTCGTCGTCGTCCACCTGCTCCTGGCGGTGGTGTCCGTCGCCGCCTGCGTGGTCGCCCTCCTCCAGCTCGTCGAGGACCGGCGGGGCTTCGTCGGCCGCCACCCCGACAGGTAGGGTCCTGCCGCCATGGGCCAGCCGATCACCGTCGTCGAGAAGCCGTCGAGCAACCCCGCGGTGCTGCGGTTCGAGACGAACCGCCCCCTGTCGGGCATGGGGCACGAGCGCTACACCGAGCCGCCCTCGGAGCTGCTCGTCAAGACCGGGGACGAGCTCGCCCGGCGCCTCTTCGCCGCGGGCGGCGTGGAGAGCGTCCACATCAACGGCTCCGTCGTCACGGTCACGCTCGCCGGCGGTCGCCGTGGCGAGGGCCTGGCCGACATCGTCCGCGGGCTGTTCCGCCACTACCCGGACGCCCCCGCGGCAGGCGCCG
>DATFFY010000066.1:0-6602 GCA_035249805.1 Acidimicrobiales bacterium
CGGACCGGGTCCGCCTCGTGGGAAGCCATGACCTGACCGCCGCCGACGTGCCGGGCATCCACGTGGACACCCGGCCACCCGTCGACGACGGCCGCATCGAGCTGCTCCGCTACGTGCGCGAGCAGACCGTCAGCCGCACCCTCCACCGGTTCGGCAACCTGCTCGGGGCTCAGCCCGGGGGAGCGAAGAGCTCGAGGGCGATGTTGTCCGGGTCGCGGAACGACAACCCCGAGCCGTAGCCGGCGTCGACGATGTCACCGTGGGCGATGCCCAGCTCGTCGAGGCGAGCGGCCCAATCGACGAGCTCGTCACGGCTCGAGCAGCCGAACGAGACGTGGTCGAGTCCGGGGCGGCGCTCGTCGAAGGGCTCGTGGCTCACGAGATCGGGGAAGCCGTGCAGCCCGAGCAGGGTGCCCCCGAGCGCGTACACGATGTGCCGGAACGGACCGGTGTCCTCGTCGAGGACCGGCTCGACGCCGAGGACCTTCGTGTACCAGGCCTCGCTGGCCGCGAGGTCCGTCACCGTGACGGCGACATGGGTGATGGCGGGGATGGGGGGCATCGGTCGGGATCTCCTTCGGGTTGGTTGTCCCCCAGTACGAGCGAGCGCCCCGTTCGGTTCGGGCGTCGCGGTCGCACGCTCGTCAACGCGGCTCGGCCCGGCCCACGAGGACCTGCGCACCGGACGAGCCGGGATCGCCGTCGACCTCCTCGCGCGTGACCGTGAGCGTCGGGTAGTCCACGGGGGACACGCCGGCCCACAGCACCACGTCCTCCCCCCCGTTGAACGTGCCGATCGCGACGAGGGTGCCGTCGTCGTCCCGCAGCCACGCCTGGTAGAGCTCACCGTCGTCGAGACGGGGCAGCCCCGTGGTGGCCAGGTCGATGCGCCACCCCGACGGGGTCTTGGTCAGCTCCGCCGCGCCTCCGGCACCGGGCGCGAGCTCGGTGGCCCGCAACGCCAACCGCAGATCGGGGTCGTCGTCCCCGGATCCCGCTCCGACGGCGACGACGACCGCGAGCAGGACCGCCGCAGCCGTGCCGATGCCGGCCAGCAGGAGAGATCGACCCCGTCGCCCCCGGTGGCGGGAGCTCCCTGTCGCCCGATCCGGCCCGGCGCCGGTGGCCGCCTCCCCGGCGATGGCCGCGACGATCGAGTCCTCGAGCTCCGGGGCCGGGTCGGCCCACAGGGCCGGGTCGGCCAGCAGCGCGCGGACCTCGTCGAGCTCGGGGTCTCCCGGACCCGTCGCCGGCCCGCCGGCGAGGTACTCGACCCGATCGTCGTCGCTGGTCATCTTCCGTCCTCTCCACGCTGGTACGCCGGCCACCACACGGCGGTTCGGGCTGACGTCATCCGTCGACCTCCCGGAGGTGCCCCAACCGGGCGGCCAGCATCCGATGGGCGCGGAACGATCGCGACTTCACGGTGCCGACCGGGATGCCGAGGCGCTCGGCCACCTCGGCCTGGGTCAGCTCCTCGAGGTGCTGCAGGCGCACGACCTCGCGCTCGTCCGGCGGGAGCGCCTCGATCGCCTGCCGCACCGCCCAGACGTCGTAGGCGCGGTCCACGCCGGGCGGCAGATCGACCACGGCCGGGTCGGACGCGCTGTCGTCGAGGCTGGTCACGGCGCGCCGCGCCTCGCGGCGGTGCAGGTCGATCGCGGCCCGCCGGGCGATGGTGGCGAGCCACGGCCCGATCTCGCGCGTGACGTCGTAGGAGCTCGACGCCCGCCACGCCTTGACGAAGGTCTCCTGCGTCGCCTCCTCGGCGAGCTGGCGCGAACCCAACGTGCGGAGCGCGACCGCGTGGACGAGCCCGCCGTACTCGCGGAACACCGCCCGCACGGCCTCCGGGTCCCCGGCACGGAAGCGGGCCAGCTCGTCGGGACCGACCACGAGCACGGACGCTATCCCCGCGAACCGCGCTTCGGTCGTGGTCGTACTGGCTCACGAGATCGGCGGTACGGATCGCCGGCCCGACGACGAACAGGAACGAACCGCATGGACATCACCAGGTGCATCAGAGCGTCGGGGGTGGCGCTCGTCGCGGGAGCGACCGCCACCGCGACCCTCGTGGTCGGCCTCGGGCCCGCCGGGGCCGCCGCCCCGCAGGACATCGCCTTCGTGGCTCAGGACACCCTCGTGGTGATCGCCGGGAGCGGCAACGACGCGGTGGCGCTCCGCCTCGCCCCAGGAGCACCTGGCACGATCCAGGTCGACTTCGGCGACGACGGCTCCTCCGAGCTCGATGCCGACCGCGGTGGGTTCACCCGGATCGTGGCCAGCCTCGGCAACGGCAACGACCAGCTCCGCGTCGACCAGGCCAACGGCGCCTTCGCCGACGAGGCCGTGCTCGTCGACGGCGGGAACGGCGACGACACCCTGCTGGGCGGCGACAACGTCGAGACCTTCTTCGGCGGGAACGGCGACGACGGTGCCGACGGCAACCGCGGCGCCGACATCGCCTTCCTCGGCGCCGGCGACGACAGCTTCCGGTGGGATCCAGGCGACGGCAGCGACACCGTGGAGGGCCAGCGCGGCGTCGACACGCTCGACTTCAACGGTGCGCCGGGCAACGAGAACCTGCAGCTCGTGCCGAACGGCCAGCGGTCGAAGCTCCTCCGCGACGCCGGCAACATCACGATGGACATGGACGGCGTCGAGCGGCTCGATCTCACCACGCTCGGCGGGATCGACACCGCGACCATCGCGGACATGACCGGGACCGACTTCCGCAGCGTGACGGTCGACCTCGCCGATCCGGCCGGGGCCCCCAGCGCGCTCGACACGGTCGTCGTGCAGGGCACCGGTCGCCCGGATGTGGTCGCCGTGACCGCGGACCAGGGCCGTGTCGCGGTCCGCGGGCTCCAGACGGCCGTGACCGTCAGCGGCAGCGAGGCCAGCGACCGCCTCCAGGTCGACACCCTCGACGGCGACGACGTCGTCGAGGTCGCCCCGGGCGTCGCCGCCCTGATCACCACGAAGGTCGACCTCGGCGCGGGCGAGGTCTGAGCGAGCGAGACCGGTCAGGTCCGGGTGAGGGCGGCGATCCCGTCGAGCCGGGCGAGCTTTTGCGGGTTCCGCATCACGTAGATGCGGGCGATCCGCCCGCGGTCCACGACGACGCTGACGGCCGTGTCCACCTGCCCGCCGAGGTCGAGCCGGACCGCGGGCGACCCGTTGAGCCAGACGGCCGTCGCCTCGAAGTCCGCGGTCTGGAGCCCGCGGATCAGCACGGGAGCGATCCGGTCCGCACCATGGACCGGACGGCGGCCGGCGGCGGCGAGGCCACCGCCGTCGGCCACGACGACGACGTCGGGGGCGAGGACGTCGAGCAGCCCCTGCAGGTCGCCGTGCCGGACGGCGGCGAGGAACCGGTCCACGACCTCCTGCTGCTCGGTCGTGCTGACCGGCATCCGCGGCCGCCGGGCGGCGACGTGCTCGCGAGCTCGGTGGGCGATCTGGCGGACGGCGTCGGGAGACTTGTCGACCGCGGTCGCGATCTCCTCGTACGGGACCTCGAACACCTCGCGCAGCACGAACACGGCCCGCTCGGCCGGCCCGAGCGTCTCGAGGACGGTGAGCATCGCGATCGACACGCTCTCGGCGAGCTCGACGTCGGCGGCGACGTCCGGGCTCGTCACCAGGGGCTCCGGCAGCCACTCGCCGACGTACTCCTCCCGCCGGCGGGCCACGGTCCGCAGGCGGTTCAGCGCCTGGCGGGTGACGATCTGGACCAGGTAGGCGCGCGGGTGCTCCACCGTCGCGTGGTCGACGTCGGCCCACCGCAGCCACGTCTCCTGGACGACGTCCTCGGCATCGGAGGCCGAGCCCAGCATCTCGTAGGCGATCGTGAACAGCAGGCTGCGGTGGCGGGCGAACGCATCCTCGCTCATGCCGTCGTCGCGCCCTCCGCGGCGGGTTGCGCCAACGGCAGCCGGCACACCTTGGAGAACCCTTGTGACGTGATCCCCATCGCGGTGTTGCCCCGCGCGGTGAGGTTCGCGAACCCGACGACCGCCGTCAGCTCCACCAGCGCCGGCGCGCCGAGCTGCCCGAGCAGCCGGGCCGACTGCTCGTCGGTGACCCGCGGGGGCGTCTCGGTCATCGCCTCTGCGTACTCCATCACCTCCCGCTCGAGGGCCGTGAACGCCGTCGACTCCCGCCAGCGGGGCACCTCGCTGGCCTTCCCCTCGTCGAGGCCCGCGTTGTGGGCCTGGAAGTACCCGTAGTCGAGGCAGGCCGAGCAGCCGACCCGTGCGGCGACGGCCATGTGGGCGAACGACCTCAGGTTGGCGTCGAGCCGGTCCCACCGCTCGACCTTCCGGCCGAGCGCCATGAGGCTCATGAGGACGGGCCGGTTCTGCCACATCACCGCGACGCCCTCGGGCACCTCGCCGAGCATCTTCCGGCTGAGCCGCTTCACGAGGTACCCGAACGGTCCGGTGATCTCGGCCGGGGGGATCCGTGGCGTGCTGGACATGTGTGCTCCTCTTGTCTGTGGGATCGGCACCTAGACACCGTCCCCACCGGATCCGTGACAGAGCGAGGAGGCCGACCATGGCAGACGAAGCCCCGGAGATCGGGCTGGTGCTCGACTGCGGCGACCCGCTGGCGCTGGCGGACTTCTGGGCCCCCGCCCTCGACTACGTGAGCGTGGGCGAGGTGGGGTCCTACGTCGCGCTGTTCCCCAACGGCCGCCCCGGACCGAAGCTCCTGCTGCAGCGGGTGAGCGAGCCGAGGGTGGCGAAGAACCGCATGCACCTCGACATCGAGGTGGCGGACATCGAGGCGGAGGCCACGCGCCTCGTCGCCCTCGGCGCCACGAGGGTGCAGGACGAGACCCTCAGCGAGCACGGCAGCACCTGGATCCTGATGGCCGACCCCGAGGGCAACGAGTTCTGCATCTGCGACGCCGGCCAGCCCGCGGGCGGCGCCCGTGGCTGACGAGATCGACGTGGTCGTGGAGATCCCACGGGGCAGCCGCAACAAGTACGAGTACGACCACCACCAGCACGTGATCCGCCTCGACCGCCGCCTGTTCACGGCGACGGCCTATCCCGCCGACTACGGCTTCATCCCCGAGACCCTCTCCGAGGACGGCGACCCGCTCGACGCGCTCGTCGTGCTCGACGAGCCCACGTTCCCCGGCTGCTGGGTGCGAGCCCGACCGGTGGGCGTCTTCTGGATGACCGACGACAAGGGGCCGGACGCCAAGATCCTGTGCGTGCCGGCCGGTGACCAGCGGTGGGCCCACGTCGTCGACCTCGACGGGCTCCCGGAGTTCCTCACCGAGGAGATCACCCACTTCTTCGAGGTCTACAAGCAGCTCGAGCCCGACAAGTCGTCCAGCGTGCGGGGCTGGGAGGGCGCGGCCGCCGCGTGGACGGAGATCGCCAGCTGCCGGCGCCGCCACGACCGACCGCAGTAGATGGGGTGCGTCGTCAGCGCGTGGTGAAGCCGGTGGCCTGGGTGCGCTCGTCCGCGACGCGGACGCCGTAGCGGTAGGCGAGCTTCCCGCCCAGCCAGCCCGACACGACGAGCAGGGCCAGCGCGATCGCCGAGCACACGAAGGCGGCGACGGTCACGTCACCCTCGTCGAGGTGGTCCCGCCGCAGCAGGAACGACGCCGCGAAGAGGCCCACCACGGTCAGGTTGAGCCCCATGTGCGCGAGGCCCGTGCGGAACGCGGGCGTGCCCCGCGGGATGGTCAGCAGGTCCAGCAACCCGAACAGCGCGGCCGCGAGCGCGCCGACGATCCCGATGGCGATGAGCCAGAACGAGCCCTTCACGAACACCTCGGGCTCGCCGGACCAGCGCGACGTCAGGTCGAACACGAGGCTCGCCACCCATGCCCCGATGGGCACGGTGACGAGGATCGGGTGGAAGGGGTGGCCGTAGGGACCGGCGACCGGGGAGATCGGGTCCTTGGCCTCCTGCGGGGACGGGGTGGTCCTGGTGCTGTCTCGGGTGGCGGTGGCCATGGCGCCCTCCTCGTGTGTCTCCGCCGTTCCTACCCAGCGACGGGCCTCCGCACCCCGGCTAGCGTCGGGCCCGCGGGTGGCTGGGACCTCGAGGGGGATGGGTCATGCGGTTGCGGCGAGCACTGGTCATCGGGTGCGCGGTCACGTTCCTGCTGGGAGCGTGCGGCGACGACGACGACGACACGGACGACGACACCACGGACCAGACCCTCCCCGGGGACGAGGAGGGCAGCGGCGAGGAGACCGAGGGCACGGTGACGCTCGCGGTCGCGCCCCTCACGGGCGGGGCCGAGGTGCCCGGCCCGGGCCAGGAGGGCGCCACCGGCACGGTCGATCGCCTCGAGGTCACGGACACGCAGGTGTGCGCCACCTTCTCGGTCGACGGGCTCGACAGCCCGGCGACCATGGCCCACATCCACACCGGCGGCCCCACCGAGAGCGGGCCGCCCATCGTGAACTTCGGCCAACCGGCCGACGCCGCGACCGGGGCGTGGGACGCCTGCATCGACGCGGACGAGGCCACCCGGACCGGCATCGTGCAGAACCCGACCGGCTTCTACCTCAACGTGCACACCGAGACGTTCCCGAACGGCGCGGTGCGCGGCCAGCTCGCGAGCG
>DATFFY010000067.1:0-9631 GCA_035249805.1 Acidimicrobiales bacterium
GCCGTGAGCGCGTCGGCATCGGGGGCGCCGCCGACGCCGCGTTCGCCGACAGCGCCGGCGGGACCGGGCTGCAGCTCGTCGACTCCACGGAGCTCGCCGGGCTGGCCACGACCGACTTCGCGCCGCCCCCGGGGCTCACCGCGCCCATGGGCGGCATCGTCCTCCGGGAGGTCGTGCAGCCCGAGCACAAGGTGGCGTGGCTCCTCGAGCAGGCCATCGCCGGCACGGTCGAGCTCGACGAGGACGACGGCGAGGCCCGGCTGACGCGCACGGCGCCCGGAGAGGGCGAGGTGCAGGAGGTCCTCGACACCGCCTTCGGCGGACGCGACGCGATCACCCTCGGGTCCTACGACTCCACGTTCGCGTCGGGCTGGTCCGCGCTCGGCACCCGGCTCGGGGCCTGGTCCGCCGCGAGCGGGATGTGGGACCCCGTCGGCGATCGACGCCAGCGGTACGTCCGGATCCTGGGCGGGCTGGCCGGGATCCTCGGCGCGGTGGCGGTCGTGGCGGCCGGCGCCTTCGCCGGCCGCTTCGGCGACGACGCGTGGTTCGCCCTGCTCGGGGCGGCCGCGATCCTGGGTGGCGCGGGCTGGGCAGCTGCCATCCGCGGCTGGGAGCTGCGGGTGCGCACCCCGAAGGGGTCGGCCACGTGGCTCCGGGTCGAGTCGTTCCGCCGGTTCCTCCACGACAGCGAGGCGTTCCACGCGGAGGAGGCGGCCAAGCGGTGTGTGCTCCGCGAGTACACGGCCTGGGCCGTGGCGCTCGGCGAGATCGACCGGTGGACGCGCGCCGTCGAGCGGTCGACGTTGGTCCCCGACACCGCCGGGCTGCACTACGTCGCACTGGCGCCTGTCCTCAGCCACAGCACGACGTCGGCCTCGACGGCGCCGTCCTCCAGCGGCGGAGGCGGGGGCGGTGGCGGCGTCGGGGGTGGCGGTGGTGGTGGCGGCGGGGGGAGCTGGTAGCGGCTACCGCTTCGGCGCAGCCGCCCGACGGGCGGCGATGCGCCCGGCCGCCTCGCCGAGGGCGAGGAAGATCTCGGTGGCGTCGTCCACGAGCTGATCGCGGCTGACGTCGATGCGGCCCTCGAGCCAGGCCACGACGAGCTCGCCCGCACCGCCGACGAGGATGGCGGCGCCGAGGCGGCCGACGTGCTCGCCCGGTGGCAGCTTGCCGTGGCGCTCCGCGGCCGCCGCCTCCACGACGGTCACGAGCTGGTGCGCGGTCTCGATGCGGCGCCGGTTGAGCGCCTCGTTGCCGAGCGCCTCGACGTACAGCACGCGGGCCCGGCGGCGGTCCTCGTCGACGAAGGTGACGATCGCCTCGATCGCGGCGCGGGTGCCCGCCCGCGCGTCGTCACCGGCCTCGGCGATGGCCCTGAGCACCACCTCGCCGAGCTCGGCGACGAGCCGGTCGTAGACGGCGACGATCAGGGCGTCGAGGTCCTCGAAGCTCTCGTAGAAGTAGCGGGGGTTGAGGCGGGCGCCGTTGCAGATCGCCCGCACCGTCGTCCCCGACCAGCCCTCGGTGCCGAGCAGCTCGAACGCCACGTCGAGCAGCAGGTCGCGGCGCCCGGCGCGACGATCCTCGGGCGCGAGGCCGGCCCACCGGCTGGGCTTGCGGCCAGGGGCTGAGCGTCGGGTCACGTTTGGCAACGCCCGTTACCATATCGTAGGGTGACGCTCGGTGCCCGAACGTGTCGTGATCGTGGGTGGCGGCGTCGGCGGTCTCATGTCGGCGCTCGCCTTCGGCCGGGCCGGCCACGAGGTGATCGTCCTCGAGCGCGATCCGCTGCCGCCCACCGCTGACGCGGAGGAGGCGTTCGTGGCCGAGCGGCGGGGTGCGCCGCAGGTGCACCAGACCCACGGCTTCCTCGCCCGGCTCCAGGTCCTGCTGCGGGATCGCTTCCCGGACGTGCTCGACGAGCTCCTCGCGGTCGGCGGCTCGACCCTGCCGATGACCCGCAACCTCGGGCCCGCGCAGCCGGGGGACGAGGACCTGCGCGTGATCATCGTTCGCCGCACGACGCTCGAGTGGGTGCTCCGCACCGCGGCGCTCGCGCAGCCCCACGTCGAGGTGCGCACCGACCAGGTGGTGACCGGCCTGCTCGCCGGCCCGCCCGCCGCGGACGGCACGCCGGTCGTACGGGGCGTGCGCCTGCAGGACGGCGCGGAGGTCGAGGCCGACCTCGTGGTCGCCTGCACCGGCCGGCGGGGCGACCTGCCCGGCTGGCTCGGCGAGCTCGGGGTCGCCGTGCCCGAGACCATCCACGAGAGCGGGCTGATGTACCTCACCCGCTGGTACCGGACCCCCGACGTCGAGGTGCCGCTCGACGCCAAGCTCGGCGGCGACCTCGGCTTCGTGAAGTTCCTCGGCATCCCCGGCGACGGCGGGACGCTGTCGGTCACGCTCGCCGTCCGCACGGCCGACGGCGCGCTGCGCAACGCCCTGTCCGTCGCGGAGCGGTTCGACCAGGCCTGCGAGGCGCTGCCGGGCCCGGACATCTTCTTCCGCGCCGGGCCGCTCGAGCCCATCGGCGGGGTGCGCCCCATGACCGGCCTCCTCAACCGGCTCCGGCGCTTCACCGACGAGGACGGGCGGCCGGCGGTCCTGGGCTTCCACGCCGTCGGCGACTGCCACACCACGACGAACCCGCTCTACGGCCGGGGGTGCTCGCTCGCCGCGGTGCAGGCCGTGCTGCTCGCGGACGCCGCCGCCGCCCACCCCGGCGACGCTGCCGGGCGCGCGAACGAGTACGAGGCGGCCTGCCGGCGCGAGGTCGAGCCGTGGTTCGAGGCGTCGGTGCAGATGGACCGCATGGGGGCCGACCCGCTGGGTCGCGGCCTCGGTGGCGACGCGGACAACCCGATGGGCAAGGCCTTCGGCGCCCTGTTCGCCGCGGCGGCGACCGACCCGATCCTCGGCCGGGCCCTGGCCCGCCTGATGAACCTGCTGACGCTGCCGGGGGACCTCATGGCCGACCCTGCGGTGCTGGCCCGCGCCAGCGAGGTCATGGCCGACCCCGACGCCTACCCCCTGCCGACGACCGAGGGACCGTCCCGCGAGGAGCTGCTGGAGGCCCTCGCCGCGGAGCCCGCCGCGTGACGCCGAGGAGCCCGATGCCCCCGACGACGACCACGACCCGCACGCTCTCGACCAACGGCGTCGACCTGCACCTCACCGAGGCCGGCGAGGGCTTCCCGGTCGTCTTCGTGCACGGGTTCCCCGAGCTCGCGTACTCCTGGCGCCACCAGGTCCCGGCCCTGGCCGCCGCGGGCTACCGCGCCGTCGCGCCCGACATGCGCGGCTACGGGCGGTCGAGCCGGCCCGAGGCGATCGAGGACTACGACATCGTCCACCTCACCGACGACCTCCTCGGCCTGCTCGACGACCTCGGCGAGGAGCGGGCCGTGTTCGTCGGGCACGACTGGGGCGCGATCGTCGCCTGGACGCTGTCGCTCATGCACCCGGACCGCGCCGCGGGCGTCGTCGGCATGAGCGTGCCGTTCCTCCCCCGCAGCCCGATGCCGCCCATCCAGCTCATGCGGCAGGTCTTCGGCGACGCCTTCTTCTACGTCCTCTACTTCCAGGAGCCCGGCGTGGCCGACGCCGACCTCGGCCGCGACCCGGCGGAGACGATGCGGCGCATGCTGGGGGGCGTCGTCATCCCGCCCGAGGGCTTCGATCCCGCCGCGATCACGGCGCCGTCCGGCGCCGGGTTCGTCGAGCGGCTCCCGGATCCCGAGGCGCTCCCGGCCTGGCTCTCGCAGGAGGAGCTCGACCACTACGCGGCCGAGTTCAGCCGGACCGGCTTCACCGGCGGCATCAACTGGTACCGGAACTTCGACCGCAACTGGGAGCTCACCCCCCACCTCGACGGGGCCAAGGTCACGGTGCCGTCGCTGTTCCTCACCGGCAGCGCCGACCCGGTGCGCCTGATGAGCCCCGACGTCTTCATGGACGGCAACCTCCTCGACCACCGCGGCAGCCACGTCATCGAGGGCGCCGGCCACTGGGTGCAGCAAGAGGCGCCCGACGAGGTCAACGCCGCCCTCCTCTCCTTCCTCGACGGACTCGACCTCGGAGGTCGTTAGAACATGCCCGCCCCCTGGCCCCTGCGCTTCGGCGTCTTCTACGCCCCGTTCCACCCCGTGGGACAGAGCCCGACGCTCGCGCTCGAGTACGACCTCGACCGCGTCGTCGAGCTCGACCGCCTCGGGTACGACGAGGCGTGGTTCGGCGAGCACCACTCCGGTGGCTACGAGATCATCGGCTGCCCCGAGATCTTCATCGCCATCGCGGCCGAGCGGACGCGGCACATCAAGCTCGGCACCGGTGTGGTGTCGCTGCCGTACCACCACCCGTGGCTCGTGGCCGACCGCATCACGCTGCTCGACCACCTCACCCGGGGCCGCGTCATCTTCGGCACCGGCCCGGGTGCGCTGCCCACCGACGCGCACGTGATGGGCATCGATCCCGTCGACCAGCGCCGCATGATGGAGGAGAGCCTCGAGGCCATCCTCGCCCTCTGGACGTCCGAGGAGCCGATCGACCGCGAGACCGACTGGTTCACGATCCGCGACGGCCACCTCCAGCTGCGGCCGTACACCCACCCCCACCCGGAGGTGGCGGTGGCCGCGATGGTGTCACCGTCGGGACCGCGCCTGGCCGGTCAGCACGACGTGTCGCTCCTGTCGCTGTCGATGTCGCTGGCCGAGGGCTTCGCGGCCATCGGCCAGGCGTGGGGGGTCGTCGAGGAGCAGGCGGCCAAGCACGGGAACCCGGCCCCGGACCGCCGCACGTGGCGAGTCCTCGGCAACCTCCACATCGCCGAGACGCGCGAGCAGGCCATCCGGGACTGCACCTACGGGCTGCGGGACTTCTCCGACTACTTCGGTGGCGGCGCCGGGTTCGTGCCGCTGGCCAACAAGGTGGAGGGCGAGGCCGACACCGAGGAGGCGTTCGTCGAGCGCTACGTGAAGGCGGGTGGGGTCGTGATCGGCACCCCGGACGACGCCATCGAGTACATCGAGGGCCTGCTCGAGCAGTCGGGCGGGTTCGGCACCTTCCTGCAGCTCGGCCACGACTGGGCCTCGCCCGAGCGCACGCTCAACAGCTACCGGCTCTTCGCCGAGAAGGTGATCCCGCACTTCCAGGGCCAGCTCGCGAAGCCGCGGCACTCGCACGAGTGGGCGACGGAGAACCGCGGGAAGCTGTTCGGGCGGTCGATCCAGGCGATCGGCAACGCGATCACCGAGCACGTGCAGGAGCGGGAGAAGGAAGCCGATGAGGCGGCGGGCGACGACGCCCAGGAGGTGACGGCCTGATGCGGGCAGTGGCGCTGCGGTCCGGGAAGATCTACGTCAACGAGGACGCGCCCGAGCCCGAGCCGGGCTTCGGGCAGGTGCTCGTCCAGGTGAAGGCCTGCGGCATCTGCGGCTCGGACCTGCACTTCGCGAAGCACGGGGCCGACATGCTCTCCCTCATGGACGAGATGCAGGGCATGCCGATGGGGCCGGGGGCCGGTCTCCAAGGGGGGCTCGACCTCGACCAGGACGTGTGGATGGGCCACGAGTTCTCCGCCGAGGTGCTCGAGATCGGCCCGGACACGGTCGGGCCCGCGGCGGGCACGCTCGTCACGTCGATCCCGATCCTGCTCAGCCTGACCGGCATCGAGCCGATCGTCTACAGCAACAGCACGGCCGGCGGGTACGGCGAGCGGATGCTGCTGTCGGCAGCCTTCCTGTCCGAGATCCCGAACGGCCTCGACGCGCGCCACGCCGCGCTCACCGAGCCGATGGCCGTCGGGCTGCACGGCGTCAACAAGTCCGGCATCACGCCTGGCGAGGGCGCGCTGGTGCTCGGCTGCGGGCCGGTCGGCCTCGCCGCCATCGCGGCGCTGCGCCTGAAGGGCGTGGAGACCATCGTGGCCGCGGACTTCTCGCCGGCCCGCCGGGCGCTGGCGACGACGATGGGGGCGACCGAGGTCGTCGACCCGGCCGAGGAGCCGCCCTTCGCCGCGTGGAGCCGCGTCGGCGGAGGCAAGACCCTCGTCGTGTTCGAGGCGATCGGGGTGCCCGGCATCATCGACGGCATCCTGCGGGACGCGCCGATGGGGACCCGCGTCGTGGTCATCGGCGTGTGCATGCAGCCGGACCAGATCAACCCGTTCTTCGCCATCAGCAAGGAGCTCAACCTCCAGTTCGTGCTGGGCTACGACCCGATGGAGTTCGCCGGCACGCTGCGGTCGATCGCCGAGGGCGACCTCGACGTGGCGCCGATGATCACCGGCGAGGTCGACCTCGACGGCGTGGCCGACGCCTTCGTCGCGCTCGGCGACCCCGACGAGCACTGCAAGATCCTGGTGCTCCCGTGAACGAGCTCGCGGGCGAACCAATGGCACAGTGCACTCCGGCGGCGCCGCGCGCCGCCGCGCTCACGGGGGTAGCGCCGTCGACCACGAGGCCCGCCCCGTGAGTCGGGCTGATCACTTCCCGAAGGGCTCCGTCATCCGGCGGGTCAACCTCGAGCCGGCCATCATGTTCGGCGCCGGGCGGGCCCTCCTGCTGCAGCTCGCGCACGAGGCGGTGGCCCAGGGCGTCGAGGACCACAGCGACTTCAAGGGCAACCCGTTCAAGCGCCTGCTCGGCACGCTGGAGGCCACCTACGCCGTGGTCTACGGCTCCGAGGACCTGGCCCGCGGCGTCGGCCGGCGCATCCAGTGGATCCACGACTTCGTCACCGGGCCGACCTACCGGGCGAACGACCCGGCCAACCTGCTCTGGGTGCACGCGACCCTGACCGACACGGCCCTGCGCTGCCACCTCGAGCTCGTCGGCTCCCTGTCCGAGGAGGACCAGGAGGCGTACTACCAGGAGATGAAGCTGGTGGCCCTCGCCTTCGGCCTGCCCCTCGAGGACCAGCCCCCCACGCTGGCCGACTTCCGCGTGTACTTCGAGGAGACGGTGACCTCGCTCGAGATCTCGCCGATCGGCCAGGACCTGGTGGCGTTCATCCTCGAGCCGACGCTGCCGCTGGGCCTCCACGTCCCGCTCAAGCCGCTCCTCGCGGTGCAGCGCTTCTACACGCTCGGCTTCCTGCCGCCGCAGATCCGCGACCAGCTGGGCCGGCCGTGGACCGAGCGCGACGAGAAGCGGTACCACCGCCTGCAGAGCGCGATCCGGGCGTGGTTCTACATGGTGCCCCGGCCCCTGCGGACCGCGGGTCCCCGCATCAACGGGAGCTTCCTGCTGTGGCTGGCCCGCCGCCACGTCCGCCAGTTCGACAAGCGCATGCAGGCCAGCGGCCCGGGCGCCGTCGCCGCCGCCTAGCCGTCAGGCGAGGCAATAGGTTCCGCTCGCGAGCGGGCGAGGCGATCGGTTTCACATGTGGAACCAATCGCCTCGGACCCGGGCGGGCGGAACCTATTGCCTCGCTTCGGCCTCGAGCTCGGCCAGGAGGCTGCGCACGCGCCGCTCGATCTCGTCGCGGATCGGGCGGACGACGTCGATGCCCTGACCGGCGGGGTCGTCGAGGGGCCAGTCCACGTAGCGCGTGCCCGGCACGTAGGGGCAGGTGTCGCCGCAGCCCATCGTCACGACGACGTCGGCCTGGGCGAGGCCGGCTTCGGTCCAGCGCTGGGGGTGCTCACCGGAGATGTCGATGCCGACCTCGTCCATGGCCTCGACGGCGACGGGGTTGACGTGGTCGGCGGGCTCGCTGCCCGCCGACCATCCGACGGCCCGATCGCCGGCCAGGTGTCGGAACCAGCCGAGGGCCATCTGCGATCGCCCCGCGTTGTGGACGCAGAGGAACAGGACGTTGGGCCGGTCAGCCATCCAGCACCTCGTCGTGCGGGACGATCAGGTCGACCGCGGCGAGGTCGGGGAAGAGGTAGCGGGCCAGCGCGATCGCCCCGAGGCCGCCGGCGAGCTGGGCGACGACGAAGGCGGGCACGGAGGACGGGTCGATGCCGGCGAAGGTGTCCGTGAGGGCTCGGCCGACAGTCACGGCCGGGTTGGCGAAGCTCGTCGACGAGGTGAACCAGTACGCGGCGGCGATGTAGCCGGCGACCGCGAACGGCGCGGTGTCGGCCCGGCCCGACCGGACCACGCCGAGGATCACCGTCAGCAGGCCGAACGTGGCGACGACCTCGCCGAGCCACAGCGCGCCGCCCGACCGGTCGTGGGTCGAGAAGGTGACCGCGTCGAGCTCGAACATGAGGTTGGCCACCACGGCGCCGACGCACCCGCCCCCGACCTGGGCCGGGACGTAGGCGAGCAGCTCGCGGGTGGTGAGCCCGCCGAGGACGCGGTCGGCCAGGGAGACGACGGGGTTGAGGTGGGCGCCCGAGACCGATCCGAACGCGAGGATGAGGGCGACGAGCCCGCCCGCCGTGGCGAGCGAGCTCTCGAGCAGCTGCAGGCCGGTGTCCTCCGGCGAGAGGCGCTCGGCGAAGATCCCCGAGCCGACCACCACCGCGACGAGCAGCGCCGTGCCGGTGGCCTCGGCGGTGGCCTTCCGGCCCAAGGTGGTGCCCATTCGTGTGGAGGCTCCTCGACGCTGCCGTCGATCGGCAAGCGAACAGCGGGTGAACCGGGCTCAGGTCTCCAGCGCGCCGCGGAGGGCGGCGAGGCGCTCCGGCACGATCGTGCAGTTGACCCAGCGGCCGACCTTCGTCTTGGTGATGAGGCCCGCGTCGGCCAGCACCGACAGGTGGTGCGACACGGTCGGCTGGCTCTTGCCGACGGGCTCCTCGAGGTCGCAGCTGCACGCCGTCCCATCGGGCGCGGCGGCGATCAGCGACAGCAGGCGGAGCCGGACGGGGTCGGCCAGCGCCTTGAAGGCGCCGGCCAGCTCATCGGCGTCGGCCTCCCCGAGCGGGGCCTCCAGCAGCGGCGGACAGCAGGCCTCGACGGTCAGCGGCAGCCTGGCCCTCGGGGCAGCGGTTGCATTCATAGATACCTCTCGATACATTGATCGCTGTCCATAGGTTATCCACGTCGGAGGTCATCCCGTGTCCCGTGTCCAGCTCGCCCTCAACGTCCCCGACATCGAGGACGCCGTCGCCTTCTACTCCAAGCTCTTCGCGACGGAGCCGAACAAGCGGAAGCCCGGCTACGCGAACTTCGCCATCGCCGACCCGCCCCTCAAGCTGGTGCTGTTCGAGCACGCCGGCGCCGAGAGCCGCCTGAACCACCTGGGCGTCGAGGTCGCCTCGAGCGACGACGTGTGGGCCCACCGGTCCCGGCTGAACGTCGAGGGCGTCGACGCCGTCGAGGAGTCCGGCACCTGTTGCTTCGCCAAGCAGGACAAGGTCTGGGTCGACGGCCCCGACGGCGCGTGGGAGATCTACACGGTCCTCGAGGACAGCGACACGTTCGGGCGCAGCTCGGCCCACGTCGAGGCCGATGCCGGCACCGACGACGCGCTGTGCTGCGGGTCGGTGCCCGAGGCCGAAGCCCGCTGCTGCGGCTGATCCGCCGAGTGAATAGGTCCGGTCGAGCCCGGGCCGAGTGAGTAGGTCCGGAATGCCGGACCTACTCACTCGCCCTGCCGTCGACCGGACCTATTCACTCGGGCCGCCCTGGGCCCGGGCCCGCACGGCCAGGAGCGCGCCGGTGGCGGCCGC
>DATFFY010000068.1:0-3644 GCA_035249805.1 Acidimicrobiales bacterium
ACACAGCTGTGTGCACCGGTCGTCGCGAGAACAGGTCCCTGGCGGCGCGCGGGCGGGGTCGTACCGTTTCGACATCGACTGGCAGCAGGAGTTCCCGCCCCACGAGGCCAGCGTCCCCGAGGCGCGGCAGCTCGTGGCGGCCTTCCTCGCCTCGTCGAGGTACTTCGGCGACACGGACACGGTGCTGCTGCTGGTGAGCGAGCTGGTCACCAACGCCGTCCGCCATGCGGGCACGCCCTTCGAGCTGTCCGTGCAGGTGCGAGGGCACCGGGTCACCGTGAGCGTGGTGGACCACGACCGGGCCCACCAGCCCCGGCTCCGGCACCCGGCCGCGCTCGACACGAGCGGCCGGGGCCTGCACCTCGTGCAGCAGCTCTCGGCCAGCTGGGGCACCGAGCTGGTGTCCCGCGACGCCAAGCGGGTCTGGTTCCGCTGCTGAGCCCGAACTGGCGCCCGAAGGGCGCCGTTCGTGCGGCACTTCGAGCCCCAGTTGGGGCAGTCAGCCGGGCGAGGGCTGGCCGTTGCGGACGAGGCGGCCGGGCAGGGCGTCCGTCGCCTCGCCCCGCTCGTAGGTGACCTCGCCCCGCTTCACGGTGGCGACGTAGCCATCCGCCCGTTGGAGCAGCCGTCGGCCGCCGGCCGGCAGGTCGAAGTGCACCTCCGGGCGGCGGGGCTGCAGCGCGTCGAAGTCGATGAGGTTGCAGTCCCCGAGGTAGCCGGGAGCCAGGACGCCGCGGTCGAGCAGGCCGACCGTGCGGGCGGTGTCGCGCGTCTGGCGCTGCACGAGGAACGGGATCGGCAGCCGGCCCTCCGCGCGGTCGCGGCCCCAGAGGCTCAGCAGCGTCGTGGGGAAGCTGGCGTCGCAGATGGTGCCGACGTGGGCGCCGCCGTCGGACAGGCCGGGCACCGTGTGCTCGTGGGCCAGCATCGTCCGCACGGCGTCCAGGTTGCCGTCGAGCCAGTTGATGATCGGCATGTACAGGAGCGTGCGCCCCTCGTCGGCGGCGACGAGGTCATAGGCGAGCTCCGCGGGCTCGCGCCCTTCGCGCGCCGCGCGCGCCGCGAGGCTCGTCGAGGGGTCGGGCTCGTAGTCCGGCGGGTCGCCGAGCTCGTACATGCTGTTCCACGCGCCGAGCATCCCGGGGGCCCGCCCGGCGTGCTCGAGCACGCGCTCCCGGAACGCCGGATCGGCCATCGCGCGGGACTGCTCCCCCGGCGTGCGCCCGGCCACCTCGGCCATGGCCGGGTTGCCGAGGAACGGGTGGAGCGTGCACTGCAGCCCGAGGAGGATGCCGATGGCGCGCGCCGAGGCCTGGCCCCGCATCGGGACCCCTTCGGCGTTGGCCCGCTCGAGCAGCTCGAGGAGGCGCTCGCGACGGTGGTGGTCCAGCACGCCGAGCGAGAAGGACAGGGGCCGTCCCGATCGCTCGGCCATCGTGCGGAAGAGGCCGAACTCGGCATCCACGTCGACGAAGTCCGACACCACCTGGAGCACACCGGTCCCGGTGGCCCCGATCGCCCGCGCGATGCCGACGAGCTCGTCCTCCGCGGCGGTGAGGGTGGGGGTGAGCTCGCCCCGGCTGGTGCGGTGGTTCATCGTCCGCGAGGTGGTGAAGCCGAGGCCGCCGGCCTCGATGCCGGCCGCCGCGAGGCGGGCCATCGCCTCGATGTCCTCGGGGGTGGCGGCCTCCCGGGCGGCACCCCGCTCGCCCATCACGTGGAGGCGCAGCGCGCCGTGGGGCACCTGGGTGGCGACGTCGATGTCGTAGGCCCGGCCGTCGAGCGCGTCGAGGAACTCGGGGAACGACTGCCAGCGCCACGAGATGCCCTCGTGGAGCGCGGCGCCGGGGATGTCCTCGACGCCCTCCATCAGCTCGATGAGCCGGTCGTGGTCGGCGGGGTGCACCGGCGCGAAGCCCACGCCGCAGTTGCCGGCGACGACGGTGGTGACGCCGTGCCAGGAGGACGGCCACATCCGCTCGTCCCAGGTGGCCTGGCCGTCGTAGTGGACGTGCAGGTCGACGAAGCCCGGGGTGACGAGCAGGCCGTCCGCGTCGAGCGTGCGGCGGGCCTCGCCCTCGACCCGGCCGACGTCGGTGACGAGCCCGTCGGTGATGGCGACGTCCGCGGTGACGGGGTCGGCCCCCGTGCCGTCGACCACGGTCCCCCCTCGGATCACGAGGTCGTGCATGTGTCCCCCCTTGCCTCGTCTAGACGAGGATCCGTTCGTCCGGCGCGCGCACGCCGATGACGGCGAGGACGCGGCCGAGGCCCAGGAACATGCCGCAGCACATCGTGAGGTCGGCCAGCTCGTCGTCGCGGTACGCGGCGCGCAACCGCTCCCAGAACCCGTCGTCCATCGCGAGGTGGTCCAGCGCGAACCGCTGCGCGAACTCGGCGGCGAGGCGCTCCCGCTCGGTGAGCTCGGTGCTGTCCCGCCAGCTCGCCACCTCGGCGTAGAACCCCTCGTCGACCCCGTGGTCGGCGCCCTGCTTCGCCCGGGTGTCCTGGCAGACGACGCAGTCGTTGATCAGGGCGATCGTCCAGCGAGCCGCCTCCCGTTCCCGCAGGGCGAGCTGCGTGTTGCCGTAGACCGCCTCGGAGAGCGCTCCCATGCCCATGGCCATCTGGGGCCGGTGGAGGGACCAGTCCACGTGCTCGCCCATGCCGTGGTCCTCGAACGAGATCCGTGCCATGGCCTGGAGGCTACGCCCTCACCGTCGGGCCCCGCCGAGGCCGTGCCAGGATGCCGGGATGATCCAGGACCGGTTCCGGCTCGACGACAAGGTGGCGATCGTGACGGGCGCGGGGCGGGGCATCGGCGCCGCCAGCGCCCTCGCCCTGGCCGAGGCGGGGGCCGACGTCCTCATCTCGTCGCGCACGAAGGAGCAGCTCGACGAGGTGGCGGCCCAGGTCGAGGCGGTGGGGCGCAAGGCCGTGGTCGTGCCGGCCGACCTCAGCGACCTCGACGCCGTGGCGGGGCTGGCCGACGCGGCCAAGGAGGCGTTCGGCCGCATCGACATCGTCGTCAACAACGTCGGCGGCTCGATGCCCCGGCCCTTCCTGGACACCTCGCCCCGCCGGCTCGTCGGCGAGTTCACGTGGAACGTGGCCACGGCCCACGCCCTCACCCGTGCGGCGGTGCCGATCATGCTCGAGGGCGGCGGAGGGGCCGTCGTCGGGATCTCGTCGATGATGGGGCGCACCGCGGCCCGCGGCTACGTGGCCTACGGGACGGCGAAGGCCGGGCTCTCGCACTGGACCCGCCTGGCCGCCCAGGACCTCGCGCCGCGGATCCGGGTCAACGCGATCGCGGTCGGCTCGATCGCGACGTCGGCGCTCGACATCGTCCTGCAGGACGACGGGCTGCGCACCTCGATGGAGCAGGCCACGCCCCTCAAGCGCATCGGTGACCCCGAGGAGATCGCCGCCACGGTCCTCTTCCTCGCCTCGCCCGCCGGGGGCTACGTCACCGGCAAGGTGTTCGAGGTCGACGGCGGCATCGAGCAGCCCAACCTCGACATGGGGCTGCCGGATCTGTGACGCACCGGCTGGTCGCCGCGGTCGTGGCGCTGGCCCTGCTCGCGCCGGCGGCCGCCTGCGGGACCCGCCTGCCGGACGACGCCTTCGCCCCCGACCAGGCC
>DATFFY010000069.1:0-4115 GCA_035249805.1 Acidimicrobiales bacterium
TTCTTCATTTTCTCCCACTCCCGCGGTCGACGAGCTGTCCGTCGGAGCGTACCCGGAACGCCCTCATGTCAGACTCGATCCGGAGGTGAACGGGGCCTGGTGGCCCCCCTCGTCTTCAAAACGAGTGGGACGGGTGATCCCCGTCCGGTGGGTTCGATTCCTGCCACCTCCGCCAAAAAGGAGACGGCCGCCCTGTAGGGCGGCCGTCTCCTTGAGACTGTTGCGGCTAGACAGCGAGCAGGTCGCGGGCGCCGGTGTCCGAGGACGGGTGGCGCAGCTTCGACATCGCACGCGCCTCGATCTGGCGGATGCGCTCGCGCGTGAGGTTGAAGTGCTCGCCGACCTCCTCGAGCGTCCGCGGCTCGCCGCGGTCGAGGCCGAAGCGGAGCTTGAGGATCTCGCGCTCGCGGTCGTCGAGCGGGGCGAGGAGCCGGTTGATCTCCTCGGGCAGCAGCGCGGTGGCGGCCACCTCGAAGGGCGACTCGGCGGAGCGGTCCTCCACGACGTCGCCGAGCTCGGCGTCGCCGTCCTCGCGGAGCGGCTCGGACAGCGACAGCGGCTCGGCCGCGAAGCGCAGCGCCTCGGTGACCTTGTCCTCCGGCATCTCCACCTCTGCCGAGAGCTCCGCGAGGGTGGCCGGGCGGCCCAGCTTGAGCTCGAGGCGGGCACGCGCCTTCTGGAGCCGGGCGAGGGTGTCGCCGGCGTGCACGGGGAGGCGGATGGTGCGGCCGGTGTTGGCGATGCCGCGGGTGATGGCCTGCCGGATCCACCACGTGGCGTACGTCGAGAACTTGAAGCCCTTGCGCCAGTCGAACTTCTCGACGGCGTGCATCAAGCCGAGGTTGCCCTCCTGGATCAGGTCGAGGAGGGGTAGGCCGGAGGCCTGGTACTTCTTCGCGATCGACACCACGAGCCGGAGGTTCGACTGGACGAACGTGCGCTCCGCGTTCTCGCCCTCACGGGCGGTGCGGCGCAGCTCCCGCTTGCGGGCGGGGGTGACGTCCTTGCCCCCCGCATCGAGCTCGGTGCGCGCCTCGTTGCCGGCCTCGATGGCCTGCGCGAGGCGCACCTCGTCGTCCTTGGTCAGGAGCGGGTACTGGCCGATGTCGGTGAGGTAGAGCCGGACGAGGTCTTCCTCGTCGCGCTCGACGCGCTCCTTGGGCAACGATGCACCTTCTTGCTCGTGAGACGTGGGGGCCGAAGCGCACCCACGACGTTCGGCCGGGGCCCGCCCTCGGCGCGGGGTACGGATCTACGATACCGACGTGGTCAAGGGTGCCAACCTGGTCTTCCCGAGACAACCCTGATCTTCGCGAACTCCCAGGTCAACCGGGCTGTCCGCGTGCGCGCGTCAGATGAGGTCGTGCGCGGAGATGGGTTCGAGGAGGTCGATCCGGGGTGGGGCGGCCAGCAGCCCCTCGCAGCTCCGGGCCATCTCCACCATGTCGGGGGAGTCGAAGTGGGCCCGCTGGTCCTCGGGCGACTCCCACTTCTCCACGACGACGAAGCGGTCCGGATGGGTGGTCGACAGCGCCAGGTCGATGTTCCGGCAGCCCGGGTGGCCCCGGCTCAGGACGACGTAGCGGGCGAGGACGGCCTGCAGGGCCGCCGGGTCGGTGGCGTCGAAGGCCATCGTGACGATGGTGAGCTCGACCTCGTCGGCCACGACGGACTCAGGCGCTGCGGGCCGCGAGCGCCGCTTCGGAGAGGCTGTCGACGTCGGCCCACGTGAGGCCGTCGGAGGTCCACAGCTTGTCGAACGCCGCGTCCGCCGCGTCGGTGAAGCCGTGGCGGTTGCGGAAGTGGTACAGGCGGCGCTGGCGCTGCACCGTGTGGCCGAGCCGCCCGAGGCGCCCGACGCAGTACGCCTGCCAGGCCGAGGCCTGCGGCAGCGTCAGCTCGTCGGCGGCCGGCGGGTCGCCGAACGCCGGGTCGAGGCGGTCGCGCACCTCGAACAGCAGGCGGCCGAGCACGTCCGTCGACCCCCGCGGGTCGAGCTTGCGGGGTGCCTTCGCGTCCTCGAGCGCCCCCGACTCGAGGGAGAGGGTCACGGGGTCGAGCGACGCGACGCGCGCGTTGCCGAGCGGCGTCGTCTCGTCGATCTCGACCCTGATCGCGAGGTCGGCGGGCAGTCCGATCTGCGGGACGAGGCGCTCGACGAGGCCGCGGATCTCCGCAGCGTCGTAGAGCACCAACGAGAACTCCTCGGGGTGCACCTCCACCGGCATCGGGTCCGCCCTCAGCCGGCTGCGGCGGCCTTGTTGGCCTCGATGGTCGCCTGCATCTCGTCGCGCGCCTCGCGGGCGATGTCGGCGAGGGTGTCCATCTCCGACTGGTCGAAGCCGGCGAGCTCGCGGAAGCGACGGGCGAGGCGCACGGGGCTGTCGTCCTCCTCGCCGCGGAAGCCGCCGAGGGAGAACAGCTTGTCGACGACGCGCTGGAACTCGAGCGCCCGCTCCTGCCGCTCCTTGTCGTTGGCGGTGAGTCGCCGGAGCCAGTCCGAGCCCATCTTCACGTGGGTGACCTCGTCGGCCAGCATCCAGTCCTCGCAGAACTCGAGCACGGGATCGCCCGCGATGTCGCCGAACTCGCGCATCGTGTTGAAGACGTCGATCGCGAGGCCCTCGAGCGCCCGGTTCACACCGGTGAGGCGCAGCACGGGATCCGGGTTGCACGCGGCCTGGTACAGGAACGGGCTCTCGGAGAACTCGCCGAGCTCGGTGCCCATGTGCCCGCTGAGCTTGATCGAGATCTCGCAGTGGCGCGCCTCGTCCCAGCACTGGCGGGCCATGTCGAGCTTGAGCTCGAACGGCACCTCCGGGATCCCCTCCCCGTTGCCGCTGCCGACCTCGAAGTCCCAGCACGTGCGGCCGGCGCCCTCGAGCGCCTGGATCTCGCCCACGAAGATGCCGTGCATCAGGGCGCGCGCCGCGTCGGGGGCGTCGGGGCGGTCGGGGGTGAGCCGCCCGACGCCGCGGCGGGAGCTCGAGCCGGCCTGGGCCTGCATCGAGTTCCGCGGGTCCATGGCCCGCTCCATCATGTCGACGCGCACGAACCGCGCGTCCCGGGCCAGGTCCTCGACGGGGAACGACTTCCTCATGGTGTGCCCTTCCTATCCATGGATGTCTTCGTCGGTGGAGTACGAGTCGCCGATCGTGCCGGGGCCGGCGATGCCGCCTGCGGCGAGGAGCAGCTTCTGGAGCTTGTGCTGGTGGTCGACCGCCCGCTGGAGCTCCTCGGGCGTCTCGATCAGGGACTGGAGCATCATCTCGCCGTCGCGCCAGTCGTCCAGCTCGTCCTGGAGGATGAACTTGAGCGACCGGATCGTGGGGGCGTCGGTGATCGTCGAGGTCCCGTTGAGGTGGTACGTGTACGCCGCGATCTTCGCCGGGATGAGGACGCGGTAGGCGCCCACCAGCTTCTCGATCGTGAGGTCCGGGCCCTCGGGGTCGGTGAGGGCATCGACGAAGGCCACGAGCTCGTCGTTCGGCGGGACCGTGAGCCGGTCGGGGTTCATCTCCCGCAGCTCGGGGAGGCGCTTGTGCCACAGCTCCGCGTGCCATGCGTGGTGGTAGCAGTGGGTGCCGAGCCGCAGCTTCACGTCGAGCTCGGGGACGGTGGCCACCCAGCCGCCCAGCACCTCGAACAGGCGCATCTCGATCCACTTGTAGTGGCCGACGCGGCGGGCGGACTCCTCCACGCCGAAGATCCCGGGGATCTCCCGGCGGTCCCACGGCGCGAACGGCGCCCGGGGCTTCTTCGGATCAGCCACTCGCATCCCCCTGATTACGACCGTTATCGAGCCCAGCCTCCCGCACCTTGACCCCGCGGTCAACTATGGACCCTCCCGTGCCCTCCCCGAGGAGCACGGCGAAGAGGATCACCCCGGCCCCGAGCAGCTGGGTCCCTCCGAGGGGCTCGTCGCTGAAGCCGGCGAGGACGCCGGCGAAGACGGGCTCGAGCAGGAGGAGCAGGGCGGCCCGCGTCGGGGGCACCGCCCGCTGGCCCGTGACCTGGAGGACGAAGGCCATCGCCGTCGCCACCACCCCGGTCGCGACCGCCGCGGCGAGGGCGCTGGACGTGAAGCGGTAGCCGCCGAGGAACGCCCCGGGGAC
>DATFFY010000070.1:0-2065 GCA_035249805.1 Acidimicrobiales bacterium
GATCTCCTCGCTGCGGGGCCCGGTGCCCGGCCTCGGCGCGTCGTCCGCCGCCGCGACCCGGGCCTACGTGGCCTTCCGGAACGCGACCGGCGGGGTGTGCGGGCGGCAGGTCGTGCTCCAGGAGGCCGACGACGGGACCGCCACCAACCAGTACCGCGCCGTGGTGCAGGACATGGCCCCGAACGTGCTCGGGCTGGCCGGCGGGTTCGCGCTCGGCGACGTCGGCGGGCTGGACATCATCGAGCAGGCGGAGCTCCCTGTGGTCACCTCGCCCGGCGACGACCGCGGCACCGCCCTCCCCACGCTCTTCGACATCAACCCGCCGTACGAGGACCCGGACGCGGTGATCGGCAAGTACCGCTTCCTCCACGACCAGGGGGTGCGCACCGCGACCCAGGTGTACCTCGCCGTCAGCCAGTCGCGGCTCGAGGCCCAGCGCCAGGGGCGGCTCATGCGGGCCGCCGGGATCGAGATCGTCGACGTGCAGGAGCTGCCGATCGCCACCCTCAGCTACGACGCGCCCGCCCGCCGCGTGGGCAACAGCGGCGCCGACTACCTCTTCTTCATCGCGGACGCGCGGGGCAACGGCGCGATGGCGCGGGCGATGCAGGACGCCGGGGTGACCCTGGACTCCGAGGAGTACTTCACGTTCTCGTACGGCGAGGGCTTCATCGAGCAGGCCGGGACGGTCGCGGCCGAGGGGGCCACCACCTGGCTGCGCTCCCTCCCGAACGAGGAGGCCCGCAGCAACCCCGAGCTCGCCCGCTTCAACGAGTGGATGGAGCGGACCGCGCCGGGCGTCGTGCGGGACGCCTTCGCCGTCGACGGCTGGGTCGGGGCCAAGGCCTTCCTCGAGACGCTCGAGGACATCCCCGGCCCCATCTCCCGCGCCGCGCTGGTCACCCAGCTCCGTGGGGTGGGCACCTACGACGCCGACGGCCTGTACGGCCCCATCCGCCTCGGCGCCGAGCTGAACAACGGCTGCTTCCTCGGCATGCAGGTGCGCGGCGGCGAGTGGCGCCGCCTCGCCCCCGCCGACCAGGGCTTCCTCTGCTGACCCCTGTAACGACGAGCGATCGGGGGCAGACTGCGCACCGTCCGCGGCCATCGGGCCCGGGAGAGGGAGGGGACGCCATGTTCGTGCAGGTGATCAAGGGGCGGGCCAAGGACAAGGCGGCCGTGGAGGCCGCGGGCCAGCGCTGGCAGGACGAGGTGCGGCCGGGGGCGGTCGGCTACCTGGGCGGGACCTTCGGCGTCGCCGACGATGGGACGCTCGTGGTCATCGCCCGGTTCGAGGACGAGGCCGCGGCGGCCGCCAACTCGGCCCGGCCGGAGCAGGGCGAGTGGTGGGCCGGGTTCGAGCCGCTCCTGGACGGGGCGCCCACGTTCCGCGAGTCGAGCGACACGAGCCTCCTGTTCGACGGGCCGTCCGACGCGGCGACGTTCGTCCAGATCATGGAGGGCACCGTGGCCGACCGGGCCAAGGCCGAGGCGATGGAGACCCCGGAGCTCGAGGCGCAGCTGAAGAAGGCCCGCCCGGACCTGCTCGGTGGCATCCGGGTCTGGCTCGACGGCGGCGCCTACGTCGAGGCGGCCTACTTCACGAGCGAGGAAGAGGCCCGCAAGGGCGAGTCCGCCGAGGACTTCGAGGGGCCGCAGATGGACTTCGAGGCGGTGTTCGGCACGCCGACGTACACCGACCTGCGCAGCCCCCTGCACGGCTGAGCCCGCCGGTGCGGCTGCCGTTCGGCCTGCGGTGGTGGGAGCTCGCGCCGGAGGCCGTGCTCGCGCTCGGCCTCGGCGCGTTCCTCGTCACCGAGCCGGACGCCGCCACCAGCGCCTTCGAGAGCACCAGGGCGATCGTGCTCATGGTCGTGACCGGGCTCGGGTGGCTGGCCCTGCGGCTCGCCCTCGCCCGGCTGGGGCCCCGCTGGGGGGTCGCCCGGACCGGGGCGTTCGGGGTCGGCGCCCTGGCCGTGCTGGCCGTCGTGGTGCTCCCGGCCTACGACGACACCACGGTCGTGGAGACCCTGGCCGTCGAGCAGCCGTCCCCGACCCCCACGAC
>DATFFY010000071.1:0-12662 GCA_035249805.1 Acidimicrobiales bacterium
GTCGGCGACGGGTGCTCGGCCAGCCAGGCCCGGACCTCGAGCCGGCGCGGGTCGTCGTCCGGGGGCAGCTCGAAGTCCATCGCCGGGAAGGTAGCCTCGCCGTTCCGATCGCAGTGAGGGGGAAGCATGCCGGGGTGGAACTTCGCGGACGTGTTGGAGGTCGTGGCCCAGCAGGTGCCGGACGCGCCGGCGCTGGTGCACGGCGAGCGTCGCGTCGCCTGGGCCGACTTCGACCGCCGGGCCAACGGCATCGCCCGCACGCTGCTCGACCGCGGCGCGCAGGAGCAGGACAAGGTCGCGCAGTACCTCTACAACGGGCCCGAGTACCTCGAGTCGATGTTCGGCACGTTCAAGGCCGGCCTCGCCCCGATCAACACGAACTACCGCTACCTCGACGAGGAGCTCGTGTACCTGTGGGACAACGGCGACGTCGTCGCGGTCGTCTTCCACGGCTCGTTCGCCGACCGCATCGAGGGCATCCGCGACCGCGTCCCGCGCGTGACGACCTGGCTGTGGGTGGACGACGACTCCGGCCCGTGCCCCGAGTGGGCGATCCCGTACGAGGCCGCGGCCGATGCGGGCACACCCGAGCCGGTGGCGGGCCCGTGGGGCCGCGACGGCGACCACCTGCTCCTCCTGTACACGGGCGGCACCACCGGCATGCCGAAGGGCGTCATGTGGCGGCAGGACGACCTGTTCCGGGCGATCGTGTCGACCTTCGTCGGCGGCGTCCGCGAGGCGCCCGACCAGGACCTCGACATCATCCGCGGGGCCGTCACCGCGCCGGGGCCCCGCGGCATGCCGGCCTGCCCCCTCATGCACGGCACCGGGTGCTTCACCCAGCTGATCATCCTCTCGGGTGGGGGCTGCTCGGTGACGCTGGAGTCCCGCAACCTCGACATCGAGGAGATGCTGTCGACCATCGAGCGCGAAGGCGTCAACACCATCGCCATCGTCGGCGACGCGTTCGCGAAGCCGATGCTGCGCGCGCTCGACGCCTCGCCCGGCAAGCACGACATCTCGAGCCTGTTCATGGTCTCGTCGTCCGGCGTGATGTTCAGCGAGGAGTCCAAGGAGGGGCTGCTCCGCCACCACCCCGGGATGATGATCGTGGATGCGTTCTCGTCGTCCGAGGCGCTGGGGATGGGCCAGTCGGTGTCGACCGCCGCGGGCACGAGCACCACGGCCAGGTTCGAGCTCGGCGAGAACGCCAAGGTCATCACCGACGACGGCCGCGAGGTGCAGCCCGGCTCCGGCGAGAGCGGCCGCGTCGCCGTCGGCGGCTTCCAGCCCGTCGGCTACTACAAGGACCCCGAGAAGACCTCGGCCACCTTCATCGAGTTCGAGGGGAAGCGGTACTCCGTGCCGGGCGACTACGCCATCGTCGAGGCCGACGGCACCCTGACGCTCCTCGGCCGAGGATCGGTGTGCATCAACACCGGTGGCGAGAAGGTGTACCCAGAGGAGGTCGAGGAGGTCCTCAAGACCCACGAGTCGGTGGCCGACGCGGTGGCGGTGGGCGTCCCCGACGAGAAGTTCGGCGAGGCGATCACCGCGGTCGTGGAGCTGGCATCCGGCAGCTCCCTCGACGAGGGCGCGATCATCGGTCACGTGAAGGGGAAGCTCGCCGCCTACAAGGCCCCCAAGCGCGTGCTGTCGATCGACACCATCGGGCGCGCCCCGAACGGGAAGGTCGACTACAAGCGCCTCAAGGCGTGGGCGGCCGAGCAAGTCGGCGCCGCATGACGGAGGAGCACCCGCAGGCGCTGCGGGTCGGGTACCACCGCCAGCTCGACGACCTCGACCAGAAGGTCGTCCGGCTGTTCGCGCTGGTGTGCGAGGGCGTGGCCGCGGCCAACGAGGCGCTCCTCGGCGCCGACAGCGACGCGCTGGCGAAGGTCCGCGAGGGCGAGGCGACGATCGACGAGCTGATGGTCGAGCTCGAAGCCGACATCGAGCGGGTCTTCCTCCTGCAGGCACCGGTGGCCGGCGAGCTGCGCTACGCGCTGGCCCTGATCCGGATCGTCCCGGAGCTCGAGCGCTCGGGCGACCTGGCCGTCCACATCGCCAAGCGGGCCGGCACCGGCCTCGCCGCCCAGCTGACGCCGACCGCCCGCGGCCAGATCGAGCGCATGGGCAGCGTCGCCACCACCATCTGGCGGGCGGCGGCCGACGCGTTCGCCGACCGCGATGCCGAGGCGGCCGAGGCCCTGGAGGCCGCCGACGACGAGCTCGACGACCTCCACACCGCCCTCACCGCGGAGCTGCTGAGCGGGTCGATCCCGGCCAACGTGGCGGCCGACGCCACCCTCGTCGCCCGCTTCTACGAGCGGCTGGGCGACCACGCGGTGCACATCGGCGCGCGGGTGGCCCACGCCGTGGCCCGGGGGTGAACGGGCGGTGAACGGGAGGGGTTAGCCTCCCGCCCGTGCGCTTCCGGCTCCTCCCGACCGACGACACCTTCTTCAGCCTCTTCGACGACGCCGCGGCCAACGCCGCGGCCTGTGCCCGGCACCTCCGACAGGTCATCGCCGAGGGCGATCCGAGCGGCCACGACAGCGTCAACGCCTGCGAGCACCGCGGCGACGAGATCACCAGGGCCATCCTCCAGCGGCTCGACGCGACCTTCGTCACCCCCTTCGACCGCGAGGACATCCACGCCCTCGCCGAGGAGCTGGACGACGTCGTCGACGACATGCACACCGTGTCGCAGCTCCTGCTCCTCACCCAGCCCAAGGCGAGCCTGTCCGAGATGGCCGAGCAGGCCGACCTGCTCGTGCAGATGGCGGAGGAGTGCGAGGCGATGGTGGCCCGCCTCGAGTCGATGAAGAACGTCACCCCGCACCTCGACGCCATCGACAAGCTCGAGAGCGAGGGCGACGGCGTGTACCGCCGGATCCTGGCCCGGCTCTACAGCGGTGACATCGACGCGCTGGAGGTCCTCCGCCAGAAGGGGATCGTGGAGGCGCTCGAAGGCGCCCTCAACACCATCGAGGACATCTCGGACGTCGTCGAGTCGATCGTGCTCAAGCACGCCTGATGGAGGACCTCGCCCTCGTCGCCGTCGTGATCGCGGCGCTCGGGTTCGACTTCGTCAACGGCTTCCACGACGCGGCGAACTCCATCGCCACGGTCGTGTCGACCCGGGTGCTCACGCCCCGTGCCGCTGTCGCATGGGCGGCGTTCTTCAACTTCGTCGCGTTCCTGGTGTTCGGCACCCACGTGGCGACGACGATCGCCAAGGACGTGGTCGTCCAGGACGTCCTGTCCATCGGCGTGATCTTCGCCGGCCTCGTCGGGGCGATCGCCTGGGACCTGATCACGTTCTGGTTCGGCCTGCCGACGAGCTCGTCACACGCGCTCGTGGGAGGCATGGCCGGGGCGGCCGTCGCCAAGGCCGGCTTCGGCGTGCTGGTGGCGGAGGGCATCCGCAAGATCGGCCTGTTCATCGTGCTGTCGCCGCTCATCGGCCTGGCTGCCGGCCTGCTCATCACGATCCTGTTCGCGTGGGCGTTCCACCGCGTCCGCCAGGTCGACAAGCTGAACCGGGGGTTCCGGCGCGGCCAGCTCGTCTCGGCGGCCGCCTTCAGCCTCGGGCACGGCGCCAACGACGCCCAGAAGACGATGGGGATCATCCTCGCCCTCCTCATCGCCGGCGGGCACCTGTCGTCCGACGCCGACGTGCCCCTCTGGGTGGTGCTGTCCGCCCACACCGCCATCGGCCTCGGCACCCTCATGGGCGGCTGGCGGATCGTGAAGACGATGGGCTCCAAGATCACCCGCCTGCAGCCCGCCGGCGGCATGGCGGCCGAGTCGGCCGCGGCGGCCACGCTGTTCTTCACCAGCGCGGCGGGGGTGCCCGTGTCGACCACCCACACGATCACGGGGGCGATCGTCGGCGTCGGGGCGGCCCGCCGGCTCTCCGCGGTTCGGTGGGGGGTGGCGAGCCGGGTCGTCTGGGCCTGGATCCTCACGATCCCCGGCGCCTTCGCCATCTCCGCCGTCACCTTCTGGATCGTGGACCTGATCTCGTGAGGGATCGGCGCGCCTCCTTCTTCCTCCTGGCCGCGCTGGTGTGCTTCGCGCTGACACCCCTGGCCGAGGCCCGGTTCCGGAACCTCACGCTGGCCGTCGGCACGGTGTACGTGCTGCTGTCCCTCGCCTCCTACCTCGACTTCCGGTCGCGCCGGTAGCCGCGCCTACGCTCCTCCGACGCCCATCACCACACAGGAGCAGGCATGGCAGATCTCGGTTTCGACGGCAAGGTTGCGATCATCACCGGCGCCGGCGGTGGCCTCGGGCGCTCGCACGCCCTCGAGCTCGCCAAGCGGGGTGCGCTGGTTGTCGTGAACGACCTCGGGGGCTCGGCCGACGGCGTGGGCTCGTCGGAGGCAGCGGCCCAGAAGGTCGTGGACGAGATCAAGGCGGCCGGCGGCGAGGCCGTGGCCAGCTACGACTCGGTGGCCACGCCAGAGGGTGGCGCCAACATCGTGAAGACGGCCGTCGACGCCTTCGGCTCGGTCCACATCATCATCAACAACGCCGGCATCCTGCGCGACACGTCGTTCAAGAACATGGACCCCGAGCACCTCAACCCGGTGCTCGACGTGCACCTGCGGGGCGCCTTCTACGTCACCCAGCCGGCGTGGCAGATCATGCGGGACCAGAACTACGGCCGCGTCGTCAACACGTCGTCCGGCGCCGGCATCTTCGGCAACTTCGGCCAGACCAACTACGGGGCCGCGAAGATGGGCCTCGTCGGGTTCACCCGCGTGCTCGCCGTCGAGGGCGCCAAGAACAACATCAAGGCGAACGCCATCGCGCCGGTGGCCCTGACCCGCATGACCGAGGACATCCTCGGCCCCCTCGCCGAGAAGCTCGGCCCGGAGTTCATCACCCCGGTCGTCACGTACCTCGCCCACGACGAGTGCGAGGTGAGCGGTGAGGTGTACACGATCGGCGGCGGCCACGTCGCCCGCGTGTTCATCGGCGTGACCCCTGGGTACACCGACGCGAACCTCAGCGCCGAGTCCGTGCGCGACAACCTCTCGACGATCCGCGCCGAGGAGGGCTACGAGGTCCCGGGCAACCTCAACGAGGAGCTCATGCTGACCATGAAGGCGCTCTCCTAGGGACGGTGGTCACCCCCGGGGAGCTCTTCGACCAGGCCGAGGCCTGGTTGGCGGGGCACCGGGCCGACGCGCCGCGGGACTACGGCGCCATCCTGCCCCCCGAGCTGGTCGACGAGGGCCGCGCCTGGCAGCGCGCCCTGCTCGACGCGGGCTGGGCCGGGCTCCACTGGCCCCAGGAGGTCGGGGGCCGCGGCCTGACCGTCGAGCACACCGCGGCATGGACGCGGGCCTGCGCCCTCGCGCAGGTGCCGCCCTGGATCAACATGGTCGGCCTCGTCCTCACGGGCGGGTCGCTGCTGGCCTACGGGACCCCGGAGCAGCAGGCCACCCACCTCCCGCGGATCCTCGACGCCACCGACGTGTGGTGCCAGCTGTTCTCCGAGCCCGGGGCCGGCAGCGACCTCGCGTCGCTGTCCACCCGCGCGGAGGCGGACGGCGACACGTGGGTGCTCACCGGCCAGAAGGTGTGGTGCTCGAACGGCCGCGTCGCCGACCGAGGCATCTGCCTCGCCCGCACGGATCCCGACGCGAAGCCCCACGCCGGCATCTCGTTCTTCCTCGTCGACATGCACCTGCCCGGCGTGGAGGTTCGGCCGCTCCGGCAGATGACGGGCGGGAGCGAGTTCGACGAGGTGTTCCTGGACGAGGTGCGCGTCCCGGCCGACGCCCTGCTGGGACCGCTGCACGGCGGTTGGGGCGTGGCGATGGGCACGCTCACGAACGAGCGGGGCTACATCGGCAGCGCGGGCATCTCGCTCCGGCGGCGGCTGGACGAGCTCGCCGCCGGGATCGCGACCGGCGACCTGGACGCGGTGGCGCAGGACCGCCTCGTCGGCCTGCTCGCCAGCGGCCGGGCGCTGCACGCGCTCGGGCAGCGCCAAGGGGCCGTCGCCACCGTCGCCGGCTCGCTGGCCAAGCTCGGCGTGACCGAGCTCCTCTTCGACCTCGCGGTGCTCGAGGCCGACCTCGCCGGAGCCGACGCCATGCTCCGCGGCGAGGCGTCGGCCCGCCTCCTGGGCGCTCCCGGCGGCCGCATCGCGGGCGGCACGACGCAGGTGCAGAAGAACATCATCGGCGAGCGCATCCTCGGCCTGCCCAAGGGCTGAAGCGGCGGCAGGTCAGCCGCCGGCGTCGCGGAGGATCGCGCGCGCGGTGCGGCGCAGGACGGCCTCGGCCGTCCCGAGGTCGCGGTCGAGACCGGCCCGGAGCCCTTCCCAGCTGCGCCAGGTGAGGGCGCCGTCGAGGGCGTCGAGCACCTGCTCGCGGTCGTCGGCCGCGTCCAGCTCGGGAGCGAACGTCCGCTCCACCTCCGCGCGCAGGTAGGCCTGGCCGTCGCGCAGGCGGGCGGTGATCTCGGCGGAGAAGGGCCCGTGCACGTCCGCGGCGCGCCGGATCGGCGTCACCGCCTCCAGCAGCAGGGCGCGCTGGTGCACGAACGTCGTCAGCCGCTCCTCGAGGGGGACCTCCGGCGCCACGGGCACGAGCAGCATCGACACCCGCTCGACGAGCCGCTCCGCGACCGCGGCGTGGAGCGTCTCCAGGTCGTCGAAGTGCTGGAAGATCGATCGGACCGACACGCCGGCCGCCTCGGCCACCCGCGGCGCGGTGGGCCGCAGGTCGCCGAGCTCGAGCAGCGAGATCGTGGCGTCCACGATGGCCTCGCGCGTGCGCATCGAGCGGAGCGTGCGACCGTCGACGACCGCTTCGGTGCCGGAGTCGTGTGCCATCCGCCGAGGAACCTACCCTGCTCGGGATGCGCACCATCCGTTCCTCGGGCGGCACGCCGCTGGCCGTGCACGAGCTCGGTGGCCGGGGCCGACCGACGCTGCTGTGCCACGCGACCGGCTTCCACGGCGCGGTGTGGGAGCCGTTCGCACGCGCCCTGCCCGACGACCTCGAGCGCTGGGCCGTCGACTTCCGCGGCCACGGCGCGTCCGTCGTGCCGCCGGAGCACCCGCTCGACTGGGGGGGGTTCCGAGACGACGTGCTCGCCGTCGTCGACGGCATCGACCTCCCGCCGGGCCGCGTCCTCGGCGTCGGCCACTCGATGGGCGGCGCCGCCCTCGTGCTCGCGGAGCAGGCCCGTCCCGGCACCTTCGCCGGGCTGTGGCTGTTCGAGCCCATCGTCCCGCCGCCGGGCTGGCTGCCCGGGCGCGACGACCCCGAGCGGCCCAACCCGATGGCCGACACCGCCATCCGACGGCGGGCGGAGTTCCCGTCGGCGGGCGCGGCCCTCGCGAACTACGCGTCGAAGCCCCCCTTGGACCGCCTCCGGGCCGACGCCCTGCACGCGTACGTCCGCCACGGCTTCGTGCCGCTGACCGAGGACCCGGCCGGGCCCGTGCGGCTCGCGTGCCGGCCGGAGGACGAGGCGCGGGTCTTCCGCGGCGCGCCGGCGCACAACGGGTTCGCGCGACTCGGCGAGGTGCGCTGCCCGGTGGTCATCGCCTGCGGGGAGGAGCCCGCCGGACCGCGCTCGTTCGTCGAACCGGTGGTCGACGCCCTGCCCGAGGGGCGCCTCCACCTGTTCACCGGCCTGGGCCACTTCGGGCCCCTCGAGGCGCCCGATCTGGTCGCCGCGGCGGTCGCGGACTTCGCCGCAGGGCTCTAGCAGCGTCCCCGCCGCTGTCACACCGTCGGCCTACCCTGTTCGCATGGTCCTGCCGCTCCCCACGAGCCTCTCCCCCTCCAAGGTGAGCTCGTTCACGGACTGCGCGCTGGCCTTCCGGTTCTCCGCCATCGACCGGCTCCCCGAACCTCCGTCGCTGGCCGCCACCCGCGGCACCCTGGTGCACGCGGCGCTCGAGCGCCTCTTCGTGCTCGAGCCCGCGTCCCGGACCCGCGAGGCCGCCGACGCGTGCCTGGCCGAGGCCCACGCCGCACTGCGGGACCACCCCGAGCTGCAGGGCCTCGGGCTCGAGGGCGAGGCCGAGGCCGCGTTCGTCGCCGAGGCGGGGGAGCTGCTCGACAAGTACTTCCGCCTCGAGGACCCGACGAGGGTCACGCCGATCGGGCTCGAGCTCATGCTCGAGATCGAGCTGGGCGGCGTCCGCCTCCGCGGCATCATCGACCGCCTCGAGCTCGACGCCGACGGCGAGCTGGTCGTCACCGACTACAAGACCGGCCGCGCCCCGGGCGAGCGGCAGGAGCTGCAGCGCCTCTCCGGCGTCGCGTTCTACTCGCTGCTCTGCGAGCGCCTCTTCGGCAAGCGCCCGGCGCGCGTGCAGCTGCTCTACCTGGCCGATCCGCTCGCGATCATCGCCACGCCCACCGACCGGTCGACCAGGGGCGTCGAGCGGAAGCTCGCGGCGGTCTGGAGCGCGGTCGAAAGAGCCTGCGAGCGGGAGGACTTCCGGCCCAACCCGTCCCGCCTCTGCGACTACTGCGGGTTCAAGGCGTACTGCCCGTCGTTCGGGGGCGACGTGGCGCTGGCCGACGCGTACCGCGAGCAGCACGCCGAGCTCGTCGCCTCCTGAATGCTCGCGAGCGCCCGGCGGGCGGTCGGCCGGTTCGACGCTGCGGTCGACGCCCGCCTCGTCCGGCTCCGGGGCCACCGCGCCCTGGACCGTCTCATGTACGGCGCGTCGGAGCTCGGCGACTGGTCGCTGGTCTGGCACCTCGTCGGCCTGAGCCAGGCGCTGCTCCCCGGTCGGGAGCCGCTGTCCGCCGTGCGCCTGTCGCTGATCCTCGGCGTCGAGTCGATCGTCGTGAACGGCGGGGTCAAGCAGCTCTTCCGCCGGGTGCGCCCGGAGTGGATCAGCGAGGACCCGCGGCCCCACCGCCTTCGCCAGCCCCGCACGAGCAGCTTCCCGTCTGGTCACGCCAGCTCGGCCTTCACCGCGGCGGGCGTCCTCGCCGCCGGGGGCGACCCGCTGTGGCCGCTGTACTACGCGATCGCCGTGGTGGTGGCCTCGAGCCGGGCCTACGTGCGCATCCACCACGCCTCCGACGTCATCGCCGGAGCCGCCCTGGGGGTCGGCCTGGCCGCGCTCGCGAACCAGCTGTGGCCGGCCATCACCTGACGGCCGGAATGCCCGGGACGGTCCCGGGGTTGGCACTGGCGTGACCTCCGACACCGACCGGCGGGCCTTCTCCGTCACCTGGGACTACCGCTGCCCCTTCGCCCGGAACGCCCACGAGCACGTGGTCGAGGGCCTGCGGGCCGGCGCCCCGTGGGACGTCACCTTCCTCGCCTTCTCGTTGGGACAGGTCCACGTGGCCGAGGACGAGCCCGACATCTGGGACCGCTGGCAGGAGGACACCGGCCTGCTGGCCCTCCAGGCCGGCGTCGCCGTCCGGGACGGGCAGCCCGATCGCTTCCTGGACGCGCACGAGGCGCTGTTCGCGCTCCGGCACGACCACGGCGGCCACCTGCGCGACGAGGGCGAGGTCCGGCAGGCGCTCGGCGCCCTCGGCGGCATCGACGTCGAGGCGGTGTTCGACGCCATCGGCTCCGGGCAGGCACTCCAGAGCATCCGGAGCGAGCACGAGGACGCGGCCGCCAAGCACGGCGTATGGGGCGTGCCGACCTTCGTCGCCGACGGCGAGGCCAGCTTCGTGCGCCTCATGGACCGCCCGGCCGGCGACGGCGCCCTCGCGACCAGGACGATCGAGCGAGTGCTCGACCTCCTCTCCTGGCCCGAGCTCAACGAGTTCAAGCATCCGCGCATCCCCCGCTGACGCGGGGCGATCCCGTCGCTAGCCTGGCCGGGTGCCTTCCGGCCGCCCCGAACGGGCCCTGCGCTCCGACCGGCGGATGACCGACGTCGAAGCGCTGATGTGGAACCTCGAGAAGGACCCGCACCTCAGCGCCTCGATCGCCAACGTCACTGTCCTCGACCAGCCGCCGGACCGCGACCGGCTGCGCGCGCGGATGGAGCGGGCGGTGGCCAGCATCCCCCGGCTCCACCAGCGCGTGGTGCCCGCCCTCGGCCGGATGGCCCCGCCCGAGTGGCGGGAGGACCCGGACTTCGACCTCGACTACCACCTGCGGTGGGTCGCGCTGCCGGCACCGGGCTCGATGCGCCAGCTCCTCGACCTGGCGGCGGCGATCGTCCACGATCCCTTCGACCGGACCCGCGCGCTCTGGGAGTTCGTGGTCATCGAGGGCCTCGAGGACGGCCGGGCGGCGATGGTGCAGAAGCTCCACCACGCCGTCACCGACGGCCAGGGCGGCATCCGCCTCTCCGAGCAGTTCATCGACCTCGCCCGCGACGCCACCGAGCCGATCGCCCCGGACCGCCCCGCGCCGGACCCGATCGAGGCCGACCTGCTCGACGCCACGCTCGACACCCTCACCCACAACCTGCGCCGCGCCGTCGGCATCGCCCGCCGCACCGCGTCGGAGGTGGGCGGGCTCGTCCGCCACCCGAGCCGGGTGCCGGCCCTCGGCAGCGACGCGGTGGAGCTCGGCCGGTCGGCCATGCGGCAGCTCCTCGTCACCGACCCGGCCCGCTCCTCGATGTGGACCGAGCGCTCGCTGCGCCGCCGCATCGAGGTGCTGCACGTGCCCTTCGACGACGCGAAGGCCGCGGCGAAGTCCCTCGGCGGCAGCCTCAACGACCTCTTCATGACCGCGGCGATCGGCGGCGCCGGCGCCGTGCACCGCGCCGCGGCGATGCCGGTCGACGAGCTGCGCGTGTCGATGCCGGTGAGCACCCGCAGGGACGGCTCGGCCGGCGGCAACGCCTTCACCCCCATGCGCATCCTCGTCCCGGTCCTCGAGGGCGATCCCGCGGCGCGCTTCGCGGCGGTGCGCGAGCGCCTGTCGGGCATCCGCCACGAGAAGGCGCTCAGCATCGTGGACGGCTTCGCCGGGTTCGCGAACCTGCTGCCCACCTCCGTGGTGGTGCGGCTCGCGCGCCAGCAGGTGGAGACGGTGGACTTCGCCGCGTCGAACGTGCGCGGCGCGCCGTTCCCGCTGTACATCGCCGGCGCCCGGATCGAGGCGAACTACCCGATCGGTCCGACGGGGGGCACCGCGTGGAACCTCACGCTGATGTCCTACGACGGAAGCCTCGACATGGGCCTCAACGTCGACCTGGGCGCGGTCCGGGACCCCGAGGCGCTCCGCGACGCCATCAAGACCGAGTTCGAGCTCCTCATCGCCGCCGGCAGCTAGCCGGCGGCCCTGGGACTAGGCCCCGACCGGGGCGTCGCCGACGAGCTCCTCGTCCCGGACGGCCTGCTCGGCCGCCTTGAGGACGGTGCGCACGTCGAGGAGGAGGTCGGAGACCTCGTCGGACGACACGAGCTCGCGGTGGAGCAGATCGGAGAGACCGCTGTCGATGATCCGCAGGGCCTCGTCGATGGTCGTGTCGGTCGTGACGTCGTCGGTATCGGTCATACGCCGGCCAGGATAACCAGGCCCATCGACGCCACCACGTCATCCCGGCCGGATCTTTGGTGCTTTCCGCCCAACTACGGTCCCTGCCATGGGGATGGAGCGCGCCGGGGTGACCTTCGCCAGCCTGATGGGCCTCGGCCCGGAGGCCGCCGTCCGGACCGCTCAGCTGGCCGAGGAGGTCGGCTACACGTCGTTCTGGACGGCCGAGACGACCGGGCCCGAGGCGTTCTCCCTCCTCGCCGCGGCCGGGGCGGCGGCGCCCTCGCTCGACCTCGGCACCGGGGTGCTCGCGCTCCAGCTCCGGACCCCCATGGTGGTGGCGATGGCCGGCGCGACCCTCCAGGCCCTGCACCCCGAGCGTGACATCGTGCTCGGCGTCGGGATCTCCTCGCCGGTCGTGACCGAGCGGTGGCACGGGGTCCCCTATGGCGACCGGCCGTTGGCGCGGGTGCGCGAGTACGTGACGCTGCTCAGGGCCTGCCTCTCCGGCGAGAAGGTCGATTTCGCCGGCGACTTCTGGACGGTGCAGGGCTTCCGGCTCGGCGTGCGCCTCGGCGAGCGCCGGCCCAGGATCGTCGTGGGCGCGCTCAACCCGGCGATGCTCCGCCTGGCCGGCGAGCTGGCCGACGGCGTGCTCCTCAACTACCTGCCGGCGTCGCACGTCCCGTGGTCGGTCGAGCAGGTGCGGGCCGGTGGCCCGGCCGCGATCTACGCGTACGTCCACGCCGGGATCTGCGAGCGGGAGGAGGGCATCGATCTCGCCCGCCGCGACCTGTTCTCCTACGCCGTCGTCGACGCGTACGCCGCCAGCTTCGAGCGGGCCGGCTACGGCGACGAGGTGGCCGCCATCCGCGCCGCGCACGCAGCCGGCGACCGGGAGGGCGCGGTCGCGGCGGTGTCCGACCGCATGGTCGACGGCATCGACGTGATGGGCGACGAGGACACGGTGCTCGCCACGATGCAGGCGTACGTCGACGCCGGGGTGGACGTGCCGGTCCTGATGCCGCTGCCGTGGGGCGCGGATCGGCGGGCGTCCGCGGAGCGGGCGATCCGAGCCGGCGTCGGGAGGGGCTGACGGTGGAGCTGGCCGGCAAGGTCGCGCTGGTCACCGGCGGTGCCAACGGCATCGGCCGCGCGCTCTGCGAGCGGTTCGCGGCCGAGGGCGCGGCGGGTGTGGCCGTCGT